>JBAZMN010000400.1:0-2966 GCA_041649735.1 Opitutaceae bacterium
GCGTCAGATCGCGCACCTTGCCCGCGCGGATGAGGGCCGGCCACAGCAGATACGGGGCGAACGTGGCGTCGGGATAGCTGCCATCGATGACGCGCACCCGCACCTTGTCCTCGATGCGCGGATCGCCGTAGATATTGACCCGCACGCCTGGACGCAGGGATTCGAATTCCCGCGCGGTCTCCTGATAGAAAGCGAGACCGTAGGCGCCCTCGCGCACCGGGATCTCGATTTCCACGCCGGGTCCGGCCGCCCGGGCGGCGCCGACGGCAAGCAGACCGGCTGCCATCAGCCGGCCCAGGCTCCATGCTCTGGCCGCGCACTTCCTCACACCGGTTGACTTATGGAGCAATTCCAGGGGCGCACACCAATTATTTCACAATCCCCAGCCGGAAGCCCTGCTTTCGCAGCGCGCGGTGCAACCCGGCGATGTGGGCCCGGTCGCGGGTCTCGACGGTGCAGGCCACGTTCACCGCCGACACATCCGGTCCGCTGAAGGCGCGATCATGGGCCACATCCTTGATGCTTGCACCACTGGCGGCGATGACGCGTGCCAGTTCGGCCAGGCCGCCGGGCCGGTCACTGATGACCGCCGTGAAGCGCGTGAGGCGGCCGTCGGCCACCATGCCTTTCTCAATCACCCGTCCGAGCGTCGGCGGGTCGATGTTGCCACCGCAGACCATGAGCACCACCTTTTTCCCGCGCAACCCGGGCAGCTTGCCGGCCATCAGGGCCGCCAATGGGGCCGCGGCGGCACCCTCGACCACGGTTTTCTCGAGCTCCGCCATCCGGAGGATCGCCAAGGCAATCCAGTCTTCCCTGACCGTGACCACGCGATCAACCCGGTATCGGGCCAGCCGGAATGAATTCTCCCCCACCTTGAGCACCGCCAGTCCGTCCGCGAGGGTGTGGCGGCGCGGAATGGCCACGGGCCGGCCGGCCCGAAGCGCGGCCGTGAAACTGCTGGTGGCCACCGACTCGACGCCGATCACCCGCACCCGCGGCCGCACGGACTTGACCGCGACGGCCACGCCGGCGATGAGCCCGGCGCCGCCGATGGGACACACGATGACATCGACATCTGGCACCTGCTGCAGAATTTCCAACCCGAGTGTGCCCTGCCCCGCAATGATGTCGGGGTCGTTGAAACCGTGGATATAGGTCAGGCCCTCGGCGCCGACCAGCCGGTTGGCTTCGGCTTGGGCTCCGGCAAAATCCGCACCGCGAACGATGACGCGCGCGCCAAGTTTGCGGCAGGTGGTGATCTTGATCAGCGGCGCGTAATCCGGCATGACCACAGTGACCGGAACCCCGAGCAGCCGTCCGTGATAGGCGAGGCCAAGCGCGTGGTTGCCGGCGGAAGCAGCGATCACGCCACGTTTTTTCCGCCCCGGCGACAGGCGCAGCAGGGCGTTGCGCGCTCCGCGCTCCTTGAACGAGCCGGTCCGTTGGAAGTTGTCGAGCTTGCAGAAGACCCGGGCACCGGTGATCTCACTGAGGGGAATCGACTCGGGACAGGGGGAGACAATCACGCCCCCGGCGATGCGGCGGACGGCCGCCTGAATGTCTGGAAGTGAGACCGGCATCGGGCTGTGTCTTGTTGCCTGGGTCATAGCGTGATTTTCCGGTTCCGACGACACTAAATCCCTGCGCCGCACTAGGGTTGGACGGATAGCAATTTGTGGTCTTGCTGCAGGGGTGTGGAAAAGGATATGCCTGATGCACCAAACCCCGGTCCGTGATCATACGGCTGTCGGGAAATGCGTGAGACCATGTATCAAGTGACTTTTTCCGAGCAGAGCATGCGCGAGTTGAACAAGTTGGACAAACTCGCCCAGCTCTCCGTCATCGAGCCCATCAGCCGGCTCACCCCCGGAGATCTCGCCAATCCACGGGAGCCGCTCGGCCGTTTCTCCCGGGAGGGAAAAGACTTCTACCGGCTGCGGGCTGGAGACTTCCGTTTCTACTTCGTGGTCCGAGGCGACACCCTGCATACGCATTACATCCTGCACAAGGCTTCGCTCGAGGATTTCCTTTTCCGGACCAAACTCCCCGTGTCGGAACAGCAACTGTTCGAGCAACACTCCAAGTTTTGGCGTTATCTGGAGAGTCTGACCAAGAAATAAGCGACCCGGACTGGATCCGGCGGACGGTCCGGCTCCGCCGTTTTTTCACTCCTTTCCATCATGTCTGACCTAGAATCGCGGGAGAATCCCTACAACGTCACCCAAGCCAGCAGGATTTACTTCCTGCCAAACCTGATGACGGCGGGAAATCTCTTCTGTGGCTTTGTCGCGGTCATTCGGTGCATCCAGGCCCGGCTTGAGACGATCGCACCAGGAACCATCACCCATCCACTCAGTCCGGCCGAGCTCTATACGCAAGCGGTTTGGTTTCTTCTGGCCGCGGTGATTTTCGACTCACTGGATGGCCGGCTCGCGCGTTTGGGTGGCCGCGAATCGCTTTTTGGCGCCGAGTTTGACTCGCTGGCGGATGTGGTGTCCTTCGGCGTCGCTCCGGCGTTGATGATGTTCTTTCTGATTCTTTCGCCGACCCAAGGATATCCGGTGTTCCGGCAAATCGGCTGGTTTATTGGTTTTGTCTATCTGCTGTGCGCCGCGGTCCGGCTGGCGCGCTTCAATGTCATTACCAATCCCCTGCTTCATAAACCCAAGGATGGAAACAAGGACTTTGTCGGTCTTCCCGTCCCGGCGGCGGCAGGAACCGTCGCTTCCTTGGTTCTGCTGCTCTTGCACCTGTCGGAAGACAGCCGCGAGCTGCACAATCTGTCGCTGACCCTGCCCTTTCTTCTGCTGATGATCGCGATTTTGATGGTCAGCACTATTCGTTATCCGAGTTTCAAGCATGTGGACTGGCAGACGAAAACCCGGTTTCGCACGTTTGTGTTCATCATCGTGGTGGCGGGTTTCACCTTTTGGCTGCAAGAGGTTGCTTTCGTCGCCCTGTTC
>JBAZMN010000401.1:0-2964 GCA_041649735.1 Opitutaceae bacterium
TTGTCGGTGAAATGATGATAAATCGTGGCCTTGCCAATCCCAGCCTCTTCGGCTATCTGGCGAATGGATGTGGCCGTATATCCCTGGCGCACGAAGAGTGAGTTGGCAACGCGCAGGATGTTTTCCCGGGTTTCCGAAGACATAGTATCTCAATTCTAGACCGAGCGGTCGGTCCGGAATTGAAAATATTGTCAAAAGAGGAAACTAAAGTGCAAAATTCTTGTTTTTATCTCTTGACAACATATAGTATCACTATACACTGCTATATGAAACTACAAGCAGATGTAGACAAGAAAGGACAGGCAATGACAATTCCCAAAAAACTCATGCGCATCCGTGAACTGGTTGATGCCACGGGCGTCTCCACTCAGACCATTCATTATTACCTGCGCGAAGGTCTGCTCATTTCACCGGTGAAAACTGCTCCCAACATGGCTTATTACGATCCCGGCTACGTCGATGATATCCGGCTCATCAAGGAGCTCCAGGAAAAGCGCTTCTTACCTCTTTCGGTAATCAAACTGGTGCTGAATGCCAAACGGCAAGGGAAGCACATGAACGATATCCAGAATATGACATTGACCCTGGAAGATATTTTTCGTCCCACCGGGTTGGACGAAAAGATCGAGCAAGTCAGTCTGATGGAAGCAGTTGTGATGACAGGTCTATCGGTGGAAACCCTGGAATCCTTGGGCGAAATGGATATTTTGATGCCCGTCACCACCCCCGAAGGGAAGCGTTATGACGGCTTGGACGTGCACATCGCCCGCGCCGTCAAGAAATTGCTGGATCTTGGGCTGGCAGTTGCGGACCTCGACTTTTTCAAGGGTTACGTAGAGGCACTATTACAAGGAATGCAGACCATCCGCGAAAAAGTTTTCCGTGGCGCAGCTAATAGTCACTCAATTGCAGGCAGTCAGGTCAAGGAAATTCTGGATGATCTCAAGTCTGCCCTGGATGCAAAAGTGTATCGCAAGGCGACGTTGGAGATGATTCGGCCCGCGAAGAACACCAAAACAGATTCTCAAAAGGGGGAATCGGAGTAATGTACGTAGAAAAAACGATGGCTGAGAAAATCCGTCTAAAACCAGTTTCGAAAACACGGACGGGTTTTACCGCCCCTCTGCGATATCCGGCTTTCGTGGTGTTGTGGCTGAGCGAAGCCCTGTCGCTGATCGGCGATCGGCTGATCATAGTGGCGCTGTTGACGCTGATTTACGAGCGCACGCAGTCCCCCGGCATCGTTGGAGTGGTGATGTTGCTCAAAGCCCTGCCTCCGCTGGTGTTGGGTAGCCTGGCCGGGGTATTCGTGGATCGCTGGAATCGTAAATGGGTTATGGTAGCGTCCAATCTGATCCAGGGATTGCTCGTCTTGTTGTTCCCGTTATCGGATACGCTTCCGCTCTTGTTTTTAGCCTTTCTGGCCATGGCGGTCGTCAATCAGTTCTTCACACCGGCCCGCGCCGCGACGATTCCCGGACTTGTTCCCGCATCGGCGCTCCTGGCGGCCAACTCACTATTTTCCGCCGCCATCGTTGGTGCTATGGCGCTGGGACCCGCCCTCGGCGGGTGGATCACCGAAAGCTTCGGCGCCAACGCCGCCTTCTATGTCGATGCCATCACCTTCCTCATTCCGGCGCTGGCCGTGGCAATGCTGACCATCCCGCAGACGAGTCGTCCGCCGGTCAAGCGCGCTGTCAAAGCCGACCTGAGCGAAGGTCTGGCCTTTATCCGCACACGCGCCGACATGCTGGCCGCGCTGTCGCTCACCTCCGCCGCTTTCATGATCATGGGAACGGTCGGTGTGCTGGGGGTGGTAGTGGCACGCGAAAGCCTGAACGTCGGGGCAGGCGGCTTCGGGCTGATGATGTCGGGCATGGGCATCGGAATGCTGATCGGGGCGGTGGGAGTCAGCCGGCTGGCCGCGCGTCTCAATCGCACGCGACTGAGCACGATCGGCGTCGGACTGGCAGGGATGGCGGTTGCCGCGCTGCCGTGGATGACTCAACTCTACCCGGCGCTGGGCTTGATGGTGCTCGCTGGTTTGGGCGCGACCATCACGCAGGTGAGCACCCAGACCACCCTTCAGAGCGCTCCCGAGAAACTGCGCGGGCGCGTGATGGGAGTGATGCAGATGGTCATGGGTGGCGCCATGTTTCTGGCTCCGGCGCTGGCTGGACTGCTGGCAGAAAGTGCCGGAACAAAGATCGTCCTGTCCGGTGTTGGGTTGATAGCTTTAAGTATCAGTATCGTCGTTGCGATTCGTTTTCGCAACCCCCCATCTGAACTTGCCTGAATGGAGGCCTGAATGTTATTCATCAAATCCCTTTCCGAACTTGGACTTACTGACCTAGCGCTGGCTGGGGGCAAAGCGGCCAGCTTGGGCGACTCGATGTCTGCCGGATTTCTTGTGCCACCCGGCTTTTGTCTCACCACCGATGCTTACCGGGCCTTCGTGACAGCTAACAACCTGCAGACGGAAATCCTACGCCTGTGTAAATCCATCAATGTCAGCGATCTGGACTCGCTGGCGGCCGTCTCTGCTCGACTGCGCGCCTGCTTCGCCGACGGGAAAATCCCCCCCGACCTCGACGCTGAAATTCGATCAGCCTACGTCCGACTCGGTACTATACATTCCCTGTCCCCCGCTTTCCCCGTCGCCGTGCGGTCCTCCGCCACCGCCGAAGACCTGCCTGATGCTTCCTTCGCCGGACAACAGGATACTCTGTTAAACATTATCGGCGAGGAAGCCGTGCTTGAAGCGGTGCGCCAGTGCTGGGCTTCGCTGTGGACGGGACGCGCCATCGTCTATCGTCAGCGGGAGGGCATTCTACTGGAAGAGACAGCCATGGCGGTAGTGGTGCAACAACTCATCCTGGCGGATGCAGCGGGTGTGCTCTTCACCGCCAATCCGTTGACGGGGGCGCAGGATGAGGGAGTGATCAATGCTTCCTGGGGTCTGGG
>JBAZMN010000402.1:0-2959 GCA_041649735.1 Opitutaceae bacterium
ATCCAGGACGGATCAGGGCAGTTGTTCCAGGCTGTGGCCATGTCGGGCTGGGTCAGCAGCCAGGCTCGGCCTTCGGCACAGGCGTCCGGGAACTGGGCCAGGAATTCGTCTGTTTTCACGTGTGCTCTCCTTTTTTGAAAAATGTGGGCGGCTCCCAGGGGGCAGCCGCCCATTCGGGTTACGCCGCCGCGGTGGCGACCGCTTCCTGCGCTGCCGGCGCGCCGCTGCCATCCTTGGGCGGCTGCATCGTCTGCAGCCGGTTGATGAACTCCATCAGTTTGGCGGCGGTGTGCGCCTCGGCGATCTTGGCCGGGTCCAGCGGTTCGCCGCCCAGCCAGGCGATCGTTTTCGCTTTGGTCTCCTCGTCCTTGAACACGGCGCTGGCCATCAGTTCAATGACCTCCTCGGCGACATCCTTGGCGCGGCTGGAGCCTTTGACCAGCCCTTCAGCCATGACCTTGGCGAAGGCCGCATACCCGCCCATGGCGTCCAGCGGAACCTGCCAGGGCAGCCCATGGCGGTTCTTGGCATCCCAGCCGCGGCTCCAGGTCGTGAAGATTACCCGGGCCTCGGCGATGGCCTTGGCGGTGCGTCCCTTTTTGGAGAAATAAACATCGTGCTTGGCGAAGAGCACGATGTCGGCCCACTCGCGCAGGAACCCCGTGGGCGCGGGATAACCCTTCATGACGTAGCGGTCGAAATCCGTCCCTCCGGGGTCCTTCTGGTTTTTGATCGCGGCGTGGGCCAGGATGATGATGTCCATGCCCCGCTCCTCGACGATGCGGTCCAGCGTGCTGGCCACCAGCTTGATTTCCCGCGTGATCGATTTGACGCCGCACTGGTAGGATTCCGAGCCGAAGTTCTTTTCGTAGCCGCCCTCGGTGGCGGAAACGTGGTCGGCGATCAGTTGTTCCAGGAAGTCCTCGGTGTCGATGACGAGGGTTTTGTATTCGTGCGCGTCCCGGCGGACGGCATTCAGATCCGCCTGGAACTCCGGGAAGGTCTTGGGGGTCAGGCGCTCCTGCTCGATCATCGTCTTGGGCAGCCCATCCTCGGCGCACAGGAAGATCGGCCGCGGAGCCTTGCCGGCCCAGGTGCTTTTGCCGATGCCCTCCACGCCATACATGACGATGCGTTCGGGGGTCGCCAGCTTCCCCTTTTTGATGCGGTCCAGAATCGTCCCCATCTTACTTTTCCTCCTTGGTTTGGTCTTGTTTGATCCAGCTCAGCCAGGCCTCCAGGCCGTTGTGCATCAGCGTGCCGAAGCGCAGCGCCTCGGCCTCCTCGCCGACCCGCTCGATGCGCTCCTCGTAGCGCAGCTGGTGCTTGCGCGCGCACGAGCGCAGGTCCAGCAGGCGGCTGTTGGTGAGGAGCGCCCGGCCGTTCTCCTCGATCGACTCCAGCTCCTTGTGGATCTTCGCCCCGCGGGCGTAGCGCAGGCCGTCCACCGCGGCATGGCCGGCGCACAGGTCGAAGAAGGGGCAGATGCCCAGGACGGTGCAGGAGGAGGGATTGCGCGGCCAGAGGTTGCGGTTGCGGAAATAAAGGATCATCTGGCCCTGAGCCCAGGCGTCGGCCATGTATTCCATGATGTCCGCGTCCAGGCGCGCCGCCTCGCGCTGGGCGAAATAGAACTCGGGGCGCTCGCCGATATCGCCCGTCAACTTGGCCTCGTATTCCTCGGCCGTCATCGGGCGCAGGCGCATCTGGTAGCCCTCGCCCCCGCTCTGGCGCGGCGAGCCGTTCTTGTTCAGCGCCCGCTCGCCGGTGGCCAGGTCGATGACGATCTTGAGGCCCGCCTCGTCCAGGACCGGCACGTCGGTGGCCTGCAGGCCCGGCTTGCGGATCACGTCGTAGACGACGCTTTCGGGGCGCAGCCCCAGGCCGGTCTCGGCCGCGATGTAGTAGGCGCTGATCTGGGTGTCCAGGGTCAGGCGGTCCCAGTAGGACGCCGCCGGGTCGATCGATTCGCCGGCGGTCTTGTGCTCGACGATCTTCAACCGGCCGTCCTCCTCGATGATGGCGTCGATCTTGCCGGCGGCGTCGAAGCTCTGGGACTGGCCGCCGGTCTCGGGATTGAGCAGGCGGTATTGGAATTCGGTCTCGACCGTGATGATGCGCGCCCGGGTAAAGCGCTCCAGCCAGCGCCGGTCGTAGCCGGCCAGCAGCGCCCGGGCCTTGACCCGCTCGTAGGGGTCGGCCGCGCGGTCCACGGCCGCGTAGGCCGCCGCCAGGGCGGAAGGGTACAGGGCCGCCGGAGATGCCGACGGCGCGGACTGTCCATGACCGAGCGTGAATGAACTCGGTATGAATTCCCCATTGACGGGCGCGGACACGCCCGGAATGGTTTCGTTTGACATGATGGTCCTCCCGGATCTAATTTGATCCTGTGTGTTTTCGAAGAGGGTTAAAGGCCGTCCGGCGTTCGCAGCGCCGGGCGGCCGCTTTGCTTCATACGCCAACGCCGTAGAAATCGCGGGCGACATCGAAGCCGTGTTCGGTCAGAATGCGAGGCACGTCACGGGATGTCTCGATCCCGCCAAAAGTCTGGTCGGCGTCGACCAGGTAATGATCCTCGCCTTCCTCGTCAACGTCCCAGATTTGCAAGAACCAACCGCAGGCGTGATCCTTGCCGTAGGCCGCGTACAAATCCCTGGTTGGATGCTTGATCGTTTCGCTTCTCATTTGGCAGCCAACCTTTCCCGGGCGTTTTCCGTTTCGCGTTTAGGCCCTTCCCGGCGCCAGACGCGGCGCTCGTAGCGTTCGCGCGCCTCCTCGAGCGTGGGCGCGCAGGTCTCAAAGTAGTTGCCGAACTCGTCGCCGGTGGCGTACTGCGGCAGGGCCAGTTCATCGGCGGGGATCATGGCTTTGCCTCCAGCGCCATCCGCTCAAGCATGGCCGGGTATCCCCGCATGTATCCCCAGATCGCTACGGCGGCCAGGATTATGGCGACGAGCGC
>JBAZMN010000403.1:0-2957 GCA_041649735.1 Opitutaceae bacterium
GGCGCCAGCCGACGGCCCGCTGGTGCTCGGCGTGGACGCGGGCTCGACCACGACCAAGGTCATCCTGCTCGATCCCGCGACGCGGGGCGTCGTGGCCTCGGATTACCGGCGCACCCACGGCGATCCCGTGGCGGCGACCCGCGCCTGCCTGCGGGCGCTCGCCGGGCAGGCCGGCAATCGCGCCATCGGGCTCACCGGCACGACCGGCTCCGCCCGCGAACTCCTCGGCGCCTACCTCGGCACCGCCCACGTCTACAACGAGATCTCCGCGCAGGCGGCGGGCGCGACCTACTTCGACGCCGACGTGGACACCATCTTTGAAATCGGCGGCCAGGACTCCAAATTCATCCTCCTGCGCAACGGCGTGCCGGTCGATTACGCGATGAACAACGCCTGCTCGGCCGGCACCGGCTCCTTTCTCGAGGAAAGCGCACAGGGCGATCTCGGCCTCGCGGTCTCTGATATCGCGGACATCGCGCTGGCCGCCCCCGCCCCGGTGCAGGTCAAGGCCACCTGTGCGGCATTCATCAACTCCGACATCCGCCTCGCCCAGCAGCAGGGCCATGCGCGCGACGACATTGCGGCCGGGCTGGTCTACGCGATCGCCGGCAATTACCTGACGCGGGTCAAGGGGCCGCGCGCCATCGGCAAGAAGGTGTTCCTGCAGGGCGGCGTGGCCTTGAACCGCGCGGTCGGTCACGCCTTCGCGCACAGTGTCGACCGTCCGGTCGTGATCCCGCCCAGCCCGGAATTGCTTGGCGCGCTGGGAGTCGGTCTGCTCACCCTCGAACGCGCCGGCGGCGCGCGGAGCGCCGCCACCGACCTGCTCCGCCTAGCGGCGCCGGAGATGAAGCTGGTCAGCCAGTTCACGTGCCGGGCCTGCCGGCTGTTCTGCCGCATCGACCGTTTCGAGGTGGCGGGCCGGCGGTTTCCGTTCGGCGGCCGCTGCAGTCTGTATGAAAACACGTGGAAGCGGAAGTCGCGCGCCGCTGCGGCCCCCGACCTCGTGCAGCAGCGGGCCGACCTGATTTTTGGCGACACCACCAGGTTCCTTCCCCCGCCATCGCCGCGCGAGCCGGCGAAACGCTCCCGCCGCCGGAGGGTCGAACAGGTGCTGGCCGATGCCCGTTCATTCCTGGAGGACTCCCTGGCGCGCCCCAGCCGCAATGCGCCCGCCGGCGCGGCCCGCATCGGCATTCCGCGCGCCCTGACGACCCACTCGCTCCATCCGCTGTATGCGACCTTCTTTGCCGGACTGGGGATGGAAGTGGTGGTGTCCGGCGTCGATCCGCAGGGCGATCTGAAGTCGCATTCGGGTTTCTGTTTCCCCGTGCAGATCGCGCACGGCGCGGTGCTCGACCTCGCCCGTCATGGCGTGAAGCTGGTTTTCCTGCCGCATGTGATGCGCATGCCGCAGCCCCATGCCTGCCGGGATTCCTATCTCTGCCCCATCACCCAGGCCGGCCCCTATTTCATCGCCAAGGCCTTTCCTGACATCCGTTTCCTCTCCCCGCTGCTGGACTTCACCAACGGCTACGCCGGCAGCCCGGCGCTGGTGGAACTGGTGGTGCGCGAGCTGGGCATCCGTCGCGAGCAGGCCGAGCACGCCTGGGCGGCGGCCGTGCGGGCCCAGACCGAGACCGAGCAGGCTTTGTACGAGTTGGGGCAGCGCGCGCTCGAGCAGGCGCTGGCAGCGGGCAAACCGGCGGTGCTGCTCGCCGGCCACAGCTACAACGCCTTCACGCCCGAGGCCTCGCAATCGGTGGGCCGGAAACTCGCCAGCATGGGCGTCACGGCCATTCCCGCCGATTGCCTGCTGCCGGTCGACCGCGGGCCCACGGCGTGGCACTTTGCCAACCAGATCCTCAATGCCGTGGCACTGGTCCGGCAGCATCCCAACCTGTTCCTGCTTTGCGTCAGCAACTTCAGCTGCACCATCGACGCCTTCACCCATTCCCTGCTGGCGTCCGAGCTGGGCGCCAAGCCCTACCTCATCCTGGAGATCGACGCCCACACCGCCGACGCCGGCATCCAGACGCGCCTGGAGGCATTTCTCGACATCGTCCACAATTACCGGGCCGCGCACGCCGGCCACGCTCCGGCCTTCAAGCCGTGCCGGCTCACAGAGGGCGGCCGGGTCATCCGCTCGAACGGCGAGCACGTGCCGCTGAGCGACCCGCGGGTGAAGATTTATCTCCCCAACTTCTCCCAATATCACAACGAAGCCTTTTCCCTCCTGACCATCCGCTGGCTCGGCCTGCATGCCGGCGAGATCCCGCCCCTCGACCACAACCAGCTCGAGCGGGGGCTCCAGTACACCTCGGGCCGGGAATGCCTGCCGCTGCCGCTGTGCATCGGGCAACTGCTCGAGATCCATGACCGGCGCCAGCCGGGCGAGATCTCGGGCTACTACAGCGTGCGCGGCGGGGCCCCGTGTGTCAGCGACTCCTACCTGGGCTACTTCGAGCGCTTCATCGCGGAGCAGCAGTGGCCCGACTTCTTCCTCGTCAACGTCGCGGCCGAGAACGATTACCTCGGCTTCGATGCGCTCACCCTCGCGAAGAACCTGTCGCCGGCCATCCTGATCGCGGACATCCTCGTGGAGATCGATCATGTGCTCCGCGTGGCCGGCGCCCCCGGCACCGCCGAACAACTCCATGACGAGTGGCGCCGCTTCGCGGCCGCGGCCACGTCCCGCGACGAGTTTCACGCCGGACTGCCCGGATTTGTCGACCGGCTCGCGGCGCTGCCACGGACGCGGGATCCCCGCATCTGCCCGCGCGTCGTGGTCACCGGCGATTTCTACACCCGGTTCAGCCCGTTTTTCATGGACGGCGTGCGCGACCTCTACGCCGCGCACGGCATCATGCTCAAGCCCGTCGACCTGACCGATTTCTTCCTCTATGGCACCTATGATGGTGCGGCCGGCGCCGCCAGCAGCTGGGGCATGAAGCCGG
>JBAZMN010000404.1:0-2944 GCA_041649735.1 Opitutaceae bacterium
CGCTGCTGTCGTCTAATGGCGGGACCACCACAGCCCGGTGGCCGCGTTTCTTCTCTTCAGGGAGGAGTGCGATGAACGCGGCTTCCAGTGATGCGGTGTCGGTTCGTTCATGCAGCTCGCGCGGCGTGCCGGTGGCAAGGATCCTGCCTGCATCCATCGCGACCAGCCAGTCAAAGCGTTCGGCCTCGTCCATGTACGCGGTGGCGACGAGTACGCTCATGCTGGCGCGTTGGGTGCGAATGCTGTTGATCAGATCCCAGAACTGGCTGCGCGCCAGTGGATCAACACCGGTAGTCGGCTCGTCAAGGATGAGGAGGTCAGGGTCGTGGATCAGCGCGCAGCACAGGCCGAGTTTTTGTTTCATACCGCCTGATAGTTTGCCCGCCGGACGCTTCAGGAAGGGATGGAGACCAGTGGCGGCGGTCAATTGGTCGATACGCCGCCGGCGCTCGGCTGCGTCGTGCCCGAACAGCCGGCCGAAAAACTGGAGGTTTTCCTCAATCGACAAGGTAGGATAGAGATTTTTGCCCAGTCCTTGCGGCATGTAGGCGATATGCGGGCATACGGCACGGCGGTGCTGCGCATCGGCCATGTTGCCCCCCAGGGTCTCCACGTGGCCATCCTGTATTTCACGGGCGCCTGCCACCAGCGACATCAGACTGGACTTGCCAACTCCATCCGGGCCGATCATGCCGACCATTTTCCCGGCCGGTACATCCAGGTCGATCGCATCCAACGCCTGCGTCCTACCGTAGCGCAAGCTCACATTCGACAGGTGCACCACCAGGCCGGGGCCCTGGCTGCCGGCCCTCGTGTCCGGCATGACGGCATCGGTTGGACACGCGCTCATAGGGTCAGCCTCACCGTCAGATGAGGAGGCCATTCGACCTGCGGGTCCAGACGGATATACGCCATACCGGGCAGCCCGGTTTTGACCTGGGTGATATGCTTTTTAAGCAAATCCTCAGAAATATGTGCCCGAATGCGGAACATAAGTTTTTCTCGTTCACTGGCGGTCTCCACGGTTTTTGGCGTGAACTGGGCCACATCGGCAACGAACGACACGCGCGCCGGAATTGCGTACTGCGGGGCCGCATCCAGCACCAGCCGTACCTCCGTGCCGATGGCGACCCGCCCTGCAGCAGCCGTTGGCAGGAAAAAGGTCATGTAGACATCACTCAAATCCACCAGGTTCAGCACCGGTGCGCCGGCTGCAAGCACCTCGCCGGCCTGAGCTACGCGGTACTGCACCCGCCCGTCGCGGGGAGACGTGAGGGCGCTGTCTTTTATATCTGCCTCGATGCGTTCGACGGTTGCCTGCGCAGCCTCGACTGCCGACTGTGCGCCAACAATCTCGGAGCGCGCCGTCGCAACGGTCGCATTGGCGGCTGCCACTTGGGCACGGGCCGCACTAACCGCGGCATCGGCACTGTGAACCCGTGCACTGTCATCATCGGCCTCCTGTTGCGACGTCGCGCCTTCAGAAGCCAGAATTGATGAGCGGCCTGCACGCTTTCGGGCAACACCCAGTTCGGCCTCGCGCTGTACAACCAGCGCCTTGGCTGCCGTTTTTTCACTTTCGCGCTGGACCAATTGGCTGCGCGCCGTCTCAACCGCGCTCTGCGCCTGCTTCAGCTGTGCTTCGGCCTGCCGATGTTGCGCCTCAAGGATCTCGGTATCCATGACGGCCAATACCTGTCCGGCTCTGACGAAGTCGCCCTCCCGCGCCATAAGTTCCTTCACCCGTCCAGCCGTCTTGGCCGCAATGTCGATTTCCACCGCCTCGATGCGGCCATTGGCGCTGACAAAACCTTTAAGGGTGTCCTCCCCGGCAAATTTCTGCCACACGACGACAGCCAGCACACCAGGAATCAGCACCGCTACGACTCTGATCAACCATTTCTTCCGTTGTTGGGCCATGGCGCTCTTTCTATCCTTTTATGGCGCACGCAACGCCGTTTGACCTATTGCGCCTTTTGCACAGTTCCCCCTCCCAGAGCGGCATAGAGGGTTACGCTGCTGGACAGGAGTGACCGTCGTGCCTGCACCAGTGCCTGTTCGGCCACAAACCGGTCGCGCTCGGCATCGAGGAACTCAAGGAATGGCGCTACGCCTCTCTGATAACGCAAGCCGGCCAGACGCGCCCGTTCTACTTGGGCCGCCACGGTTGCCTGTTGAGCAGCGATTTGCTCGGTGAGCCAGCGACGGTCGGCCAGGGCGTCGGCTACCTCGCGAAAGGCCCCCTGAATGGTTCGCTCATATTCGGCCACAGCCAGATTGCGCCGCGCCTCCGACACGTCGAGGTTGGCCAGATTGCGGCCGCCCTCGAAAATTGGGAGCGTCAGACTCGGAGCAAAACTCCAGAAGCCGCTCCCTGCACCAAACAGACCACTCAATTCGGCGCTGGCAGTTCCTACGCCGCCCGTCAGCACAATGCGTGGGAAAAAGGCCGCCCGGGCCGCGCCGATATTGGCATTGGCCGCCTTCAACCGATGCTCGGCGGCAAGTATATCCGGACGGTTAAGGAGCAGGTCCGATGGGAGTCCTGCGGATATCTCCCGCACAAATCCTGATTCGATCTGGGACAGAGGCTGAGTCCCGGAATCGACCAGCGGTATGCCGACCAGAAGCGTCAACACATTACGGGTTTGGTCCCGCTGGCGCTGCAATACAGGGAGATCGGCCCGCGCCTGATTCAACAATGTTTCGGCCTCGACCGCATCCAGCTTGGATGCGGTTCCCATCTCATACCGCCGCTTCGTGATGCGATAGGACTCCTCCCGAGTGGCAAGGGTCTGCTGTGCAATGTCCACTCGCTCGTCTAATTCCCGTTCACGAAGATAGGTATTGGCGACCTGTTGTATCAGGCTGATGACCACAGCTCGCTGGGCTTCTTCTGTGGCAAGGTACAACTCGAGCGCTGCCTCAGTGAGGCTGCGCACCC
>JBAZMN010000405.1:0-2940 GCA_041649735.1 Opitutaceae bacterium
TCGGCCATCTTCCGGATGAGCAGATCGGTGCCGCCCCGGAAGGTGTACACTCCTTTGCTCATGAAATTGGAGAAGACGATGCCGTAGGTGATCGCCGGATCCTCCAGCGTGGAACCGTTGGCATAGGCGATCGGCTCCATGAGAAAGCGCTTCACGTCGTCGCGGCCCGGGAAATAGCGCTCGAGCATCTCCCCGGTGGTCTCGGGATTGTGGTCGTAGAAATTCATCGCCCGCAGATCGGTGAAGAACTGCTCCACGGTCGCGGCCGAAACCTGGAAATGCTCGATGAGCAGCCGCGTGAAATCCATGCGGTCGAAGGTTGTCGTCAGGTTGAACTGCGGATTGACGAAGCGGATGCCCTTGAGCTGGACAATGGAATCGGCGATTTCCTGCGTCCAGTACTTGCGGGCCGACTTGATCATGCCGACAGGGAATCCGTGCAGCGAAATGTCGAAGATGTGCCCGCCCTTGCGGGTGAACCACGTCGCCAGGCCGCCCAGCTGGTAGTGATGCTCGAGCAGCAGGACCTTGCGGCCGCACTTGGCCAGGCAGTTGGCGCCGGTCAGACCGGCGAGGCCGCTGCCAATCACCACGACATCGTACTGATCGTCGACACCTTTGAGCCAATCGTGAGCCATGAAGCACTCCACTAAGGACGGTCGCCGTGGAGGGGGCAACCGGGAATTTGTCAAAGCCGCGTGAGAGAGTGCGAGGGCGGGTCGGTTTTGCTTGTCAGCGCGGGCCAAAACACGGGCGCCTCGCAAAGACAAGTGGCCCATCGAGAGTCCAGGTCAGGCGTCCGACCCGGGCCGCAGAATGTGTGCGTTGGCCATGGAAATGCCGCTGAGCATGCTGCCGACAATGCCGAGCAAACCCTGGTCGGTGCCGCAGAGATAAAGATTCCGGAGGTGCGTATGCCCGTCGCGGATTTTGTGCGGCGCGCCGTAGACCGCGCCCTCGCGATGGCCGGTGAAGCGCAAAATGGTGCGCGGGGTAAAAAGATCGGTGGCCAGCGTGGCCGCCGTGAGGGTCTCATCCGCCACCGGCGGCAAAAATCGCCGGGCGCTGCGCGTCGTCGCGTCCAGCCAGTGTTGCTTCTCGGCCCGGTAGCGCTCCTCCGGCACGTTCGCCCACCGGCCGTAATTGGCCAGGCAGGTGATCCGCAGCAGGCCCTCCGCCGGGCTGGCTTCCTGGAAATCGAAGTTGTTGGGGAAGCAGATCACCCCGCTGCGAGGATCGACCGGTCCGGCCGGCCGGGCATATTCGAAGTGGTCGGAATCGTTGAAGAACACGATGGTGTCGTCGCCCCACCCCAGTTCCGCGGGAGGCGATTTCAGCACGCGGATGCTCTCGATGAAGGAGAGCCGGCGCGGCGCCTCTCCGGTGGCGGCCGGGGGATTGGCCGCGGCGTCCGGTCCGCACAGAACCATCGTCTCCTCCGCGCCGATGGAGGAAAGCACATGGGTGGCGGTGATCTCCTCGCCGTCATCGAGCACCAGGGCCGCGGCGCGTCCTTCCCGTTCGATGATACGCGCCACGCCGCACTTCATCCGCCGTTCGCCGCCGGCCGCGCGGTATTTTTCGAGCAGCACACGGATGATCCGGCGGACGCCTTCGTGCGGCCGGGCCAGACCCTCCAAAAAAATAGACCGGAACATCACCCCGAACTGGACGAAATCCATGTCCTGTTCCTGCGCACTGCCATAATACATCAACGGGCAGAAGATCATGTCTTCGAGCAGACGGTCGGAGATGTAACGGCGGACTACCGCCCGGGCCGACATGGCCGGCGCCTCGGTCGCGGTGTCATCATAGCTGCCGAGGGCGCCAACCAGCCGGCGGAAGCCGTCGATCTGGGCCGGAAACTTGGCCGCAATCTCCGCTTCCAGCACCGTGCGGTCGTTGGTGAAGCGCAATTCGATCCCGCCGCGCGGGCCGAAGACGACGCGGGACTGTTTTTGCGGGCAGAGGTCGAACTCATCGCGCTCGATCCGCAGCTGGCGCAGGAGCCGGCCCAGCGGCGTGCCCTTGACCCCGCGCGGCACGTAGTTGGTCACCGCGTGCAGGCCGACATCGTATTTCCGGCCGTCGAGGCTGTAGAAGCTGTTGAGTCCGCCGGGGGCGTAGTGCCGCTCGAAAATGCAGACGCGCCGGCCGAAATGCGCCAGCCGGATGCCCGCGGCCAGGCCCGACATGCCGGCACCGATGATGGCGACGTCGTAGTGCGAAGCGCGGTTCACGAGCGGGGGCGCGGTTTCCGGTGTTCCTGCATGAAAAAGGCCGGGACTGCTCCCGGCCGTCAAAGAGGCAGCGGCTGGCTGCG
This sequence comes from Opitutaceae bacterium, assembly GCA_041649735.1. GTDB lineage: Bacteria > Verrucomicrobiota > Verrucomicrobiia > Opitutales > Opitutaceae > Fen-1467. The sequence continues at coordinate 2,324 of JBAZMN010000405.1, forward strand.
GTCAGGCCTTGGCGGCGAGAGCGTTGAATTTGGGGGTGAGATACTCCGCGCAGCTGTCGAGGGAGGCCAGCTGGATGTAATCGGCCTCGGGCACCTCGATCCCGTGGCGTTTCCGCAGCTCCATGACAATGTCGAGGAAGTCCATCGAATCGAGCTGCAGTTGGTCGCGCAGGCGCACCCCGGGCTGCAGGTGACTGAGGTCCTCGTCGGGCGCGATGTCGGCGATGATGTCAGTGACCAGCTTTTTGCATTCGTCTTTCGTCATGAGGGGAAGCGGAGTCAGGCGCGGTAGCGGGAGATGATGAGCGTGGAATTGATACCGAGCATACCAAAGGAGTTGTTCAGAATTGCGTCAACCCGTTTTGCCTTTTTCGGCTGGTTGAGCACGAGACCGGGCACATCGCACTGTGGGTCGAGCTCGTCGACATTGATGGTCGGGTGGACCATCAGGTCGTTGAAGGACGGCAGGTTGCCGGCCAGTTCGAGGGCGCCGGCCGCGCCCATGGCGTGCCCGATGAAGCTTTTCGTGTTGTTGATGTTCACGTCCGGACAACCGGCGAACACCTCGGCGATGGCCAGGCATTCCTGGATGTCGCCCTGGGGGGTGGCCGTGGCGT
>JBAZMN010000406.1:0-2920 GCA_041649735.1 Opitutaceae bacterium
GGCGCCTCTGCGTCAAAGGGCTGCTCCTGGGGGCGGCGGCCTTCCTGCTGGCCGGGCTGCTGTCCGTGGCCGTGGTCGGCCTGCTCGAATGGATCGCCTACAAACAGCACGGCGTTTACCTGATCTACAACGACCCGACGTATGTCCTGGCATTCGTGGGCCTCACGTTCGTGGCCTCGGCGTCGATCTATGCCTGGTTCGGCGCAAAGACCCGGCCCCTGGATCTCCTGGCCGGCTCGCTCGGGTGGAGCCTGATCGCCCTGATCCTGCTGGAATGGAAGATCCCGATGGGCAGCTACATGGCGGCCTGGCCGCTCCTCTTCGCCAGCGCGGGCCTGATGGTCTGGTTGCAACTGCCGTCGGGTGACCCGGACCCGGGCGCGCCCCGCCCGCCTGCCCCGTGGGAATCGCCCCTGCCCCTCGCGGTGCTGATGGTGTCGGCCCTGCCGGGCTTCCTGATGGTCGGCCCCGGAGTGCAATCGGCAATGTACATGGGCACATCCATCCTGGGTGTCGTCTACCTGCCGTTCGTCGTCCTGCTCGTGGGCCTGCTGGCCCCTCAGATCATTTTCATCATGCGGGCCCTGGCAGGGATGGGTCGTACTCCCGTGCAACGGTGCTGGTTTCCGGCGCTGGTGGGTGCAGCCAGCCTGATCGTCTATCTCGCCGGTCTCGGCACGAACGGGTTGAGCGCGACGAAACCCAGAATGAACGGCGTGTCGTACGAACTCGATCTGGACACCAACCGGGCGTTCTGGATCAGCAACGACCGGCAGCTCGACGAGTGGACCTCCCAGTTCTTCCCGCCCGGCATGGCCAAGCCCGATCCCGACCCGAAGGGCCCCCGCTGGAAGGCGCCCGCGCCCGTGGCGTCGATCCAGGGGCCGCAACTCGAGGTGATGGCCGATCGCGTTGTCGCCGGCACGCGCGAGATCAGGCTCCGCCTGACATCGCCGCGCCAGGTTCCCGAGGCCGGCCTCCGCGTGGCGCCACCCACGGAAGTGCTTTCCGCCGCGGTCAACGGCTCACCAATCGAAGGCGGCAAGGACTGGTCGGTTCAGTTCGGCGTGTTTCCGCGCTCCGGCGCCATCGAACTGACCCTCAAGGTTGCTTCCGCCAACGGCGGCGAGCCGCTGACAATCGCCGTCGAGGAGAAGACCTTTGACCTGCGCGCGGCGCCCCCCTTCCGCCCGCGTCCCGATTATATGATTCCCCGGCCGAACACGATTGACTGGTTCGAGTCCAGCCGCCTGCCCAGTGACTGCATGTACGTCACCAGAACCTTCAAGTTCCCGGCGCCGCCGGAGGCCACATCCCAAGCGCCGGGCGGCATGCCGCCCGGAACGTGACAGCCCCTCGCCTGTCTCCAGGGAGGCCGGATTTCTGCTCCGCAATAGATCTCATTTTTTCGAGGGCCATTCTCAACGCTGCGGCCAACTGCCCGCTCGCAATCCCGGATTACGCTTCTTGTATTTCCTCCCGAACGCTCCTGATCGAGCGGGATCATCTGCCTGGCCCGGCAACTCCTTCGCCGCGGTGAAACCCTGTCGCCCGCCCCACCCCCCCTGACTCCAGACCCCGATCCCAATTCAGAACCGAGCATAGGACCCTTACATGAACCAAACACCACCGACCGAGAAATTGATGACGCGAAAGACCGGCCCGGGATTCCCGATGCGAAACATCGCCGGGATCCCGACGTTCCTGCTCGTGGCCCTCTGCCTCCTGCACCCCTGCGCCGCCGCCCGGGCGGAAGCCGCGCCGCAGCCCATGGAGATCACCCTGCTCGACAGCGACAAGGCGGAGGCCCTGCCCCGCCTGAAATTGTACAAGGAAATCGGCGCGACCAGCATGCAGAGCTACGTCTTCTGGCGCAGCGTCGAGAAAACGTCCGGAAACTATGACTGGTCGGAGTACGATCAGTACGTGACCGCCCTCCGCGCCAACGGGCTCAAGTGGGTCCCGTTCGTCGTCGCCGGTCCCTGGTACATGACGCCCGACTTCGCCCGGCCCGCCGGCCAGGTGACCTTCCTCCGCTGCCTGGAACATGGCCTCGACAGCAAGATTCCCTCCATCTGGTGTCCGGAGTTCCGCAAGTCGATCGAGACGTACCTGCAGGCCTTCGCCGATCATTACCTGGCCACCGGCATGCTGGAATCGGTGAACCTGGGCATCTCGGGCGACTACGGCGAGGCGATCTTTCCGGTCATCGGCAACTGGCCCGGCGCCTATCACAGTCACTCCGGCATGTGGTGCGGCGACCCGCTGGCCGTGGCCGACCTGCAAAAGCACTGTCGCGAGGCCTATGACAACCGGATCGAGCGCCTGAACGCGGACTGGCAGACCTGCTATCACGATTTCGCCGAAATCCGTCCGTTCAACCGCCAGCACGCGCCCAGCCTGCGGGCCTGGGATTTCCTGGTGCGCTGGTATCGCGACTCGATGACGGCCTATGCCGACTGGTGGCTCGCGACCGCGCGGCGGATCTTCAAGGACACGCCGCTCTATCTCTGCACCGGCGGCGACATGACGGTGGAGCATGGTTCCGATTTCTCCGCCCAAACCAAGGCGGCGGCCCGCCATGGCGCGGGCGTGCGCATCACCAACGAAGGATCTTCCCTGGCGGCCAACGTCTACCTCACGCGGCTGGTCGATTCCGCCGCCCGCTTCTATGGCGGCTACTGCGGGCATGAGCCCGCCTCGGCGGTGACGCCGGTCGGCTCGCTGGGGCGCCTGTTCAACGCCCACACCAGCGGCGCGCGCCAGCTCTTTGTCTATTCCAGCAATCTCCTCGACGGCGGCAAACCCAACGAGGCGGTGCCGCTGCTGCGCACCTACCGCGAATATATGGTCCAGAGCCGGCCCGCGGCCGAGGTCGCCGTCTTCTACGGCACGACCAACTGGAATTTCGAACGCCTGG
>JBAZMN010000407.1:0-2914 GCA_041649735.1 Opitutaceae bacterium
GGGCCAAGCCGATCGTGCACCGCAAGTATGACGGCAAGCCCATCGTCCTGCCGGATGATCCGTCGCAGCAGCTCACTGTCGACACCATCCCCCACCTGCGGGAAAAGATTGGCCACGACCTCATCACCGCGAGCGGCACGACGCTGCTTGGCGCCGACGACAAGGCGGGTGTCGCCGTCATCATGAGCGCCGTCCGCCATCTGTTGTGTCATCCGGAGATTCCGCACGGGATTCTCCGCGTGTGCTTCAATCCGGATGAGGAAATCGCGCGCGGCATGACCAGGCTCAATCTCGACGAATTGGCCGCGGATGTGGGCTACACGCTCGACGGCGAGGATCTCGCCGAGATCGACTACGAGACGTTTTCCGCCGACGCCGCCGTCCTCGAGATCCGCGGCGTCTCCATCCATCCCGGCTGGGCCAAGGGCGTCATGGTCAACGCGCTCCGCCTCGCCGGGCAGTTTCTCACCGCGCTGCCGGCCGAGATTGCACCCGAGCGCACCGCCGGCCGCGACGGTTTCATCCATCCCGTTGAGGTGGACGGCAACGCCGACCGCTGCACGGTGCGGCTGATCCTGCGCGACTTTGAACTCGCCGGACTCGCGGCCAAGCGCGGCATCGTCGAACAGGTGGTGGCCGGGCTGCGCATTGTCGAGCCCCGCGCCGTCTTCGCGCTCACGTTCACCGAACAGTATCGCAACATGCGCTACTGGCTGGCGAAGGACATGCGTCCCGTGGAACTCGCCCGCGAGGCCGTGCGGCACGCCGGGCTCACGCCGTTCTCCTCGGCGATTCGCGGCGGCACCGATGGCTCCAACCTCACCGCCCGCGGTCTGCCCTGCCCCAACCTCTTCACCGGCATGCACGAAGTGCACAGCCGGCGGGAGTGGGCGAGCCTGCAGGACATGGCCAAGTCGGTCGAAACCCTCCTCCACCTGGCCCAGCTCTGGCACGAGCGCGCGGGAACAGGCGCAGCGACCAATTGAGTGGAGGATCGATTCCATGATGTCTTTGCGAGGAGACGCGCGAAGCGCGATGACGAAGCAATCCAGTCTGGCTCCGGTAAACTCGGAACTGGATCGCCACGGCGCCCCGAGCGCCTCGCGATGACCTGCCTGATCTAAAACACCACTCCGCCATGAAAGCCATCCGCCTGCACGAATTTGGTCCGCCTGAGGTCATGAAACTGGAGGAGGTCGCCGACCCCCGGCCCGGTCCGGGCCAGGTGGTCGTGCGGGTGCATGCCGCCGGCGTGAACCCGGTCGAGACCTACATCCGTTCCGGCACCTACGCCCACAAGCCACCGCTGCCCTATATTCCCGGTGGCGATGCGGCCGGAATCATTGCCACCGTCGGTGAACAGGTGACCCGGTTCAAGCCCGGCGAACGGGTCTACACCGCCGGCACGGTCAGCGGGGCCTATGCACAGCTGGCGCTCTGCAACGCGGAACAGGTTTATTCCCTTCCGGCCGGCGTGTCGTTCAGCCAGGGCGCGAGCCTCCATGTGCCGTACACAACGGCCTACCGCGCCCTGTTCCACCGCGCCCGGGGCCGCGCCGGCCAGACGGTGCTCGTACACGGGGCGTCCGGCGGGGTCGGCATCGCGGCCGTGCAGCTGGCCGTGGCGGCCGGGCTGACCGTCATCGGCACCGGCGGCACCGAACGCGGACGGCAGCTGGTGCGGGAACAGGGGGCCACCCAGGTGCTCGATCACAAGGCGCCGGGTTACCTGGACGAATTCATGAAACTCACCGGCGGACACGGCGCCGACATCATCCTGGAAATGCTGGCCAACGTGAACCTCGGCCGGGATCTCGCCGTGCTGGCGCGGGGCGGATGCATCGCCGTCATCGGCTGCCGGGGTGAGGTCCAGATCAACCCGCGCCTCCTGATGCGGGCGGAAGGCTCGATTGTCGGCGTCCTCGCGGGCAGCCCCGAAGAGACCGCCCAGGCCCACGCCGCCATCGGGGCCGGGTTGCGGGCGGGAACGCTGCGTCCGGTGGTGGGGAAGGAACTGCCCCTCGCCGAGGCCGCGTGCGCCCATCACGAGATCATCGAATCGCCCGCCTACGGCAAAATCATCCTCGTCCCGTAGGCAACCAACCCGGCCCTGTCCCGAGCCACAGGGCGCGGCATAAGCTGTCAATTGAAGCCGGTATGGACCTAGACGCTCAAGACGACCCATGGCCAAGGCCGTTGGGCCAGGCGCCGCTCACCGCTCGCTGTTACCCTCCACCTCGCCGCCTGATTTCCCTTGCTCCGTTGCCCTCAGGTGTTGGTTCGGCCTTTTTGCTTTCGAAAACAGTGCCAACCCCAGCGATGCCGCCGAAAGCGCCGCTGACACCCACGCGGCCGACCGCGCAAGCTCTCGCGTAAAATAAAATGCTTTGTTTGCGATTCGTTCTTCGGTCACTGCCCTTTTCAGTTCTTCGGAGCCGCCTTCCTTAAATGCCAGACGCTCCAGTGCTTCATGCGCAAAAGCGTAACGGAGTTCCGCTTCACCCGGGGAAAGCAGCACTACGCCGGTGATCGCACTAAAGGTGGCGCAACCGGAACAGATGATGATCGCGAGTTTCATTTTCCTTTTGCCGAACGCTACGGACGTGGCGCGAGCGCCGGCTGGCGTGCCGGCTGCCCCGCAGCCGGCATGACAGCCAAGCTCGTTGCCACCGGCCGCTGGTTCGGCCAATTCATAAAATCTCTCCTCCATTTGGTTCGTCAAACCAAGAGTCGTCACCCTTTTGGAATACACCAATAAGAGGCCACTTGTGGGTGTTGGTCGCCGGATGTGTGGGAAAACTCGAAACGAAGTATTTCGATCTGTCGATCCCGAGATAAACGTGGACGACATCTCCATACTTCGCCAGAGCAGTGGCAAAGAAACAGATATTCTGGACGTGTTCCTTTTTCGCCA
>JBAZMN010000408.1:0-2905 GCA_041649735.1 Opitutaceae bacterium
TAATCTCAGTGGGCATCCGCCAGCCCCCGCTGTTCATCTCACGGCCGCCGCCTTCGCTACGAGGCCGTCATAGATGGCGATGGCCCGCTGGACCCGCTGCTGGATCGCCGGCTGTTCCGCCTGCCACAATTTCTCAAACTGATCCTGGGTTTCGAACGCCTCGTCAGTGGAAGGTTCGTACTTCGACAGGAGTACCAGGGCCTGCTTGAGGCGGCTCACGATTTGCGGGACCTCCGCCGGCTTCCAGAAGCTTTGCCCGTTTACCAAAACATAGATCGGGGCGCTCACCGCCAGGGTGTGATCATCCTTCCCGCGCGGCTTGCCCTTCGCCCGGACGACAAACCACGTGCCGTGCGTGGCGGTGGTCTGAAAATCGAGCCGCAGCTCCGGCGCTCCGTCTTTCGCGCTCACCGTGCGGATCACCTGCCCTTGTTCGATCAATTCGAGGCTGTCCAGCAGATCGATGTCGGGATTGATCCTCGCCTGGGCGCTGATCACCACCGGCCCGCCGGTCTCCAGCCGCAATTCCGAACCCATGGCCTGACTGTTGACGGTCAACTCCAGCATCGGGCCGTCGGTGACAAACGTCCGGCCGGCCTTCAGGCCATCGAACCAGGCTTGCGGCGTGAAGGCACCGCCTACTTTGACGTAGCTGCGCACCGCCCCCGGCCTTTGGTCGAGATAAGGGTAATCCGTTCCCGCGGTGGGAACCAGTTTGTAGCCCAGGTTCAAAAAATCGAACCACGTCTGGAGGTCGGCGTTCGCAGCCTGCAAGACCTCGACAAAATCGACCAGACCCTCCGGAACGTCGAGCGCCAGCCCCTTGCGGGCCACGATCAGGCCTGGGTTCGGCCACCCCACATGGGCGTAACCGGTGACGCCGCCCTGGGCCCGCACCTGCTGGAAAAGCAGGTCGTAGAGCAAATAGTGGTCGGGATCACGGATCGGCCCGGGCAGATGCAACTGGATCGTGTGGCCGCAATAGGCCGTGCGCGGATCCTCCTGCCCCGGGGCCAGAATGAAGGTCGAGTTCGGCGCACTGGCCATGATCTTCCAGTCGTATTGCCGATGATGCGCGTTCACGACGTTGCCCATCTGCAGGATGTTCGCGACATGCAGATCCTCCGCCTGACTGACCAACAGCAGACTCTGATCGTCCAGGGCGTTGACGCGGGCGTGGTGGATGTGGTCGTCGCCCGAGTACCATCCCTTCTCCGACAGATTGTCCCACCGGACGAGATGCACGTCGACCGACGCGGTGGCCTCCGGCTTCACCTCCACAAACCGGCGGAACATCCGGTACTCGGGTCCCTTGCAGACGACCAGGTCGTACCGTCCGACCGGCACGCGCGCCTCATAGCGGCCGGTGATGTAGAAGGCCGATTGATTGGCGGCCGGCCATGGCAAGCTGGCACCGTAGCCGCCAATCCCCCCCAGACGTTGCCCTGTTGTAATCACTCGGACGATGTCCGTGTCCAGCCTGATTGGCACCGCCTGCAAGCCCGGCCGCGGCATGCGGTTCCGCTCGTCGTACAACCCGACGAGCGCCGGGGTGATCGCGTTGTGCTCATCCAGCGCCTGGAGTTCAAGGCGGCCATAGGCCTGGGGCACCGGTGTCGTATGACTGCGCTTGAGGGAAAGATCGCGCACCGTGACCGCCGTGCCGTTGCTGGCGGTGATGGTGATATCCGCCCCATGCTCCCCGTCGGTCGCGAACCGCGCCCGCTCCAGGGTAAAGCGGACCGTGCAGAAGCGATCTCCTGAAGTTTTTGGCAGCGGGATCTGTTTGGCGGCGGCCGGGCCTTCGTCGTTTTTCTCGTAGGCCACCCTGAGTTCGGGACCATTTTCCCCGACCCGGGCCAATTCGAGGGTCACCTCGACGTCTTCATCGATGTCATCGGCGAAGTCGTCACGAACATCGAAGAGGAGCACGCGGCCGGTGACACAGTGCTGTCCGTCGATGACGACATCCTGACCCGGCCAGGCCGCGGCGAAGACCCGGCTGATCTGCGCGTTTTGCCAGCTCAGCGGCTGCAGGCCGGACGGGCCGATGGGATGACCATGGATCGCTGGACCGGCCGACACGAGCAGCCCGCAAAAAGCAATGATCCACAAAGGCCGCCTGACAGGGGAAATTCCATTCGTCTTCATCGTTCGAGTGTCCGCTTCAATTTCAGTGCATCGCCCGCCAGCTCCATCCGGTCAGCAAAATGCCAAAAGCGGCCGTCCAACTTCCTGCCACGCGGATCGCGATCAAGGCCCATGGGTGACGCAGTGATACCGAGAATGAAGCAAGCAACGCCAGCAGGATGAAAATCGCCGTTGCAGCGCCTAGCAACATGGGGAGACGAGAGGCTCCAACCATCGAGGCACCGTCGACACAACCGTGCAGCACTCCCACGAGAATAGCAACGCTGACCGTGATTACCCGCGGCACGGCGGCATCTGCGGCCAGGAGCCCCCCGAGCAATATCAGGGGGAGGGAAACCAGAAACCCTTGCAGTCGGGCGGCGGGCGCAAGGCCCATTACCGCCGCGGCCAGCCAGGCGGCCGGAAGGATGAACATCACCAAACGGGCGTCCGCCGTCCCCCGCCGCCCGGCAAAGAGTGCCCAAACCGCCACCGCCAGGACCTCCGTGGGCGTGAGCGCAAGATGGACGATGCCATCGTAGGCTGGCCCCAGTCCGCTTGAGACAAGGTGCGCCGAAGCGGGATCGGGTGTGAGTGCAAGGCCGATGACGGAAAGCAAAATCCACCGCTTTTTCATGAGAGGGCCTTCCAGAGAAAGATCATTCCACCCACAAGGACCCCGCCGCCCAGGATCCGGACCGCCTTCCTGCCCCAGGCCCAGTGGTTCACCACACCGATCGTGATCCCGGTCGCGTGCAGGAGGCCGGTCGCGATG
>JBAZMN010000409.1:0-2900 GCA_041649735.1 Opitutaceae bacterium
CTCGACCCCGACCTGCCGGTGCGCCAGCTGATGACCGCCGACGCCATGATTGAACACTTCTCCTTCGAACTCACCATGCTGCGAAACCTGCTCGGCGCATTCGCGCTGCTCGGGCTGGCCCTGGCGGCGCTGGGCATCTACGGAGTGATCGCGCGGAACGTGGCGCAACGCAGCGCCGAGATCGGCATTCGGGTGGCGCTCGGAGCGAATGTGGCCGACATCGTTCGGATGGTCCTTAGCTCCGGGATTCGTCTCGCTCTGATCGGCGCCGGTCTGGGCGTATTCGGCGCCTACGGTTTCTCCCGCATGATTGCCAGCATCATGCCGGCGATGCAAACCAACGGTGCTCTCGTGCTCGGCATCTCGACGGCGGTCCTCGTCTTGATCTCGCTGGCTGCCTGCTATTTTCCGGCCCGCAAGGCCTCCCAGATTGATCCAGTGGTAGCGCTCAGAGCCGAGTGAAGGTGAGGGTGAAAGTGATCGAACGATGAAACTCCTCCGCCGACTCCGCTCGCTCTTTCGACGCAACCGCCTCGAGTCCGACATGGCCGAGGAGATGCGCGCGCACCTTGAGATGCAGGCGGAGGCCAACCGGGCCGCAGGTATGCCGCCGGACGAGGCGTACTACGCCGCGCGGCGGCAGTTCGGCGGCATCGATCAAATCAAGGAACAAGCCCGCGACCAGCGCGGCTGGGTGTGGCTGGAGCACATCTGGCGCGACGTTATTCATGCCGGACGCATGCTCAGGAGAAACCGTGGATTCACCGCCGCTGCGGTGACCTCCCTGGCACTCTGCATCGGAGCCAACACGGCGATTTTCTCGATGCTCTACGCCCTCGTGATCCGGCCGTTGCCGTTTCAACAGCCCGGGAAGCTCGTTGAGATCTACAATTCCTTTCCCAAGGTGGGGATGCCCAAGCTGGCGAGCAACATCGGCCAGTATTTGGACTTTAGGCAAAACGCGCCGGCATTCGCCCAGTTCGCGCTGTGGCGGCTCGATGACTACACGTTGGGCGAAGACAGCGGTCCATCTCGCATCTCAGGTGCAATCGCAACGACGGAAATCTTCGATCTGCTTGGGGTACAACCTTTGCTTGGCCGGTTTTTCACGCCAGAAAATCACGTGCCGGCCAACGACAAGGTAATCGTACTCACGCAATCATTCTGGGAATCACATTTTCAAAGCGATCCGGGTGTCATCGGGCGCACGCTGCGTCTGGAGGGCGAGCCGTTTGAGATCATCGGAGTCGCGCCTCGTGTTTTCGAGGCATTCGATGCCCGCGTCAGGTTGATCCGCCCGTTGTCATGGCCTCCAGGTCAGCAGTTCGGTCAAACTGGCTATTCGCCGCAACTCTTTGGTCGCATCAAGCCAATGGCGAGCATTGGCGACGCCGGTTCGCAAGTTGCGGCTCTGGATAAGAAGTATTACGACGGCGCGTCGCCGGAGATCCGCGATTTCTTTGACCGCACCGGCCATCTGATTCGCGTTGATACCGTGCAAAGGCAGCGGGCCGAACCGGTCAAGACGTCCTTCTTCCTGCTCCAGGGCGGTGTGCTTTTCGTGCTGCTGATTGGCTGCGTCAATGTCGCCAATCTCCTGCTGGCCCGTGCAAACGCGCGGAGCGGAGAATTTGCCATGCGGGCGGCGCTGGGCGCGAGTCGAGGCGCCATCGTCCGGCAGTTGCTCGTCGAAAGTGCGCTGCTCACATCCTTGGGCGCGGCTTGCGGGCTCCTGCTGGCATGGAGCGGGCTAAGCACGGCCAACCACTTCACGGCGCACCTTTTGCCCGACGCCCTGCCGTTTGGGTTGGATAGCCATATGCTCGGGTACACGGCCATCATCACCGCGGCTGTGGCCTTGTTCGTCGGGTTGCTACCGATCTTGCATCTGCTGGGCAGAAAACTCTCGGGCTCGATACAAATCCAAGGCCGCGGCATGTCGGCCGGGCGCGGCGCGCGGGCGGTGGGCAGCGCCCTCGTCGTCGCCCAGGTTGCGTTCGCGCTTGTGCTCTTGACGGGCTCCGGTCTGTTGATCCGGAGTTTTGCCAATGTTCTGGCGATCGAGCCCGGCTTCGATCCGCACCAGGTGATCGGCGCGCGGATCGCCGTGCCGCCGAACAAGGAAAAGAGTTTTCCATCCCGGCTGGAGGCCGCGCTGCGGGAAATTCCGGGAGTGGAAGCGAGCCTGGCTACGGCGACGCCCTTCCTGCTCGTCCCGCCCTATCAAGTCAGCATGCCACTCGGAGCCTTCCACCTGCGTGGGTATACGCTGCCCTCCGACATGTCGTTGCCTAGCGTGTTCTACTGCGGGGCAACTCCATCCTACCTGAAAACGATGCGCATACCGCTGCGCGAGGGACGATGGTTCAATGAATCCGACATGAGAAAAGGTCGGGCCGTCGTCGTGGACGAAAGCTTTGCGCAACGCTATTTCGCCGGGCGCAGCGCCGTCGGCCAGCGCCTGGTGCTCAACGGGCCACCGCCCCAAAAGGACGAGGATTGGCTGGAGATCGTCGGTGTGGTGGGCAACGTCCACTGCAACGGCGTCGAGGACAAGAGCGGCCAGCCGTTCCTCTACGTGCCGCTAACGCAGACGCCATTCTACGGCACGATGAGTGTCCTCATCCGCACCGCACGGCCCTTGTCCGAAGTGGTGGCCTTGCTCCGTGAGAAAGTGGCGGCGATCGATCCCGGGCTTCCGGTCTGTGCGGCGGAGACGATGGAGGGCGTGATCAGTGACTCGTTCAGCAATCGACGCGGCATCATGTTGCTCCTCGGGAGCTTTGCCGGAATTGCGCTGCTGCTGTCCGCAGTCGGCATTTATGGGATGCTGGCCTACGATGTCTCGCGGCGTACCCGGGAAATCGGCATTCGCGGTGCGATCGGGGCCACGCGCCTGC
>JBAZMN010000410.1:0-2891 GCA_041649735.1 Opitutaceae bacterium
TCCGGCAGCCCTGGGCCGGCGATTTGCGTTTGCGCGACAAACGGATAAATCAGCAGACCACGTTTGGTTTCTTATTCACCACGGATAATTCCTGCCTTCCACATGAAACGCTTCCTTCAATTCCTTGTGTCCGGTGCGATGGTCCTGGGCCTGCTTACTTCAGCCCGGGCCGCCGTCGAAACCTATCAGATCGATCCTGTCCACTCGTCGGTCGGCTTCACGATCCGGCATTTCTTCAGCAACGTGCCCGGCGCCTTCACCAAGTTTGCCGGCACCATCGTGGTCGATCGCGACCACCTCGAGCACAGCACCGTCGAGGCCACGATCGAGATTCCGAGCATCGATACCCGTTCGGAAATGCGGGACAATGATCTGCGCAGCGACCATTTCTTCGACGCCGCCAAATTCCCCGCCATGACTTTCAAGAGCAAATCCTGGAAGCAGACCGGGGACGATACGTTCGATGTCACCGGCGACCTCACCATCCGCGATGTCACCAAGGAAGTTGTGCTGAAGACGAAATCCCTCGGATTTGGCCCCGGCATGAAGGGGGCGATGCTTTCCGGCTGGGAGGCCACCACGACGATCAACCGCAATGATTTCGGCATCACGCGCTATCCGAAGGTCCTGGGCGACGAGGTGCCCATCACCATCAGCGTGGAAGCCGACCTGCAAAAGTAACGGCCCTCCTCCGGCGAAGTTTTTGGCGAAAGGACGGCCCCGACGGCCGTCCTTTTTGCTTTCAGCAGAGGGATCCGCGGCCGCCGAGGAAGCGGAGAAGACTTCCCTTGCCGGCTCTGCGGTATCTGCGCCCTCCTGTTCAAGGCCTTCGCGAATCCGCAGTGCCCCGTGGCGGCCTGCCCGCCGGGCCGGTTGACACCGCTTCCCCCCTCCCCGTAGCCTTGGGGGATGGCCAAACCCGCCTACACGCTGGAATTCGAAAAACCGTTGCGTGAGCTCGAGCGGCATCTCGAACAGCTGCACCAGCAGTCCCTCGAGAACCATCTCGACCTGTCGGGCGAGATTGCCGCCGTGGAAAAGAAGATCGAGACGGCAAAACAGGAGATCTATTCCGGCCTCACGCCGTGGCAGCGGGTGCAGATCGCCCGTCATCCCCGGCGGCCCTACGCGCTCGATTACATCAACGCCTTCTGCGAGGATTTTCAGGAGCTGCATGGCGACCGGCATTTTCACGACGACCAGGCGCTGATCGGCGGAACGGCGTTTTTTGCCGGGCAGTCCGTGATGCTCATCGCCCAGCAGAAGGGCCGCGAAACCAAGGAAAAGATCGCGCGCAACTTCGGCATGGCCCAGCCCGAGGGCTACCGGAAGGCGCTCCGCCTGATGAAAATGGCGGAAAAATTCGGCCTGCCGGTCATTGCCTTCATCGACACGCCCGGCGCCTATCCCGGGATCGGCGCCGAGGAGCGCCACGTGGCGGAAGCCATCGCCGTCAATCTGCGCGAGATGACGCTGCTCGGGGTGCCCACCATCGCCGTGGTCGTCGGCGAGGGCGGCTCGGGCGGCGCGCTGGGCATCGGCGTGACCGACCGCGTGCTCATTCTCGAGAACAGCTATTACTCGGTTATTTCCCCCGAAGGCTGCGCGGCGATTTTGTGGAAGGATGCCGCGGCCGCGACCCGCGCCGCCGAAGCCCTGCGCTTGAACGCCCAGAATCTCGCGGAGTTCAAGATCGTGGAGGAGGTCATTCCCGAGCCCCTCGGCGGGGCGCACAACGACCCCGCGCAGGCCATCGCCGCCGTCAAGGCCGCCCTGCAAAAGCATCTCGCCGAATTGCAGGCGCTGTCGGTGGAGGAGCTGCTCCGGCAGCGCTACGAGCGCTACCGCCACCTCGGCTTCTACGAGGAAGCCGGCGTGGTGAAAAACTGAGGCTCGTGGGCAAAAGGTAGGGGCGGTTATCCGTAACCGCCCGCAGCCGTTTCACCTGCGCACCGTCAGCAGCTCGCACCGTGTCGCACGCCGGGCAGCCGGATCATACTCCACCACCACGCCCGACAGCCGCACGTCGCCCTCGGCCACCGGACACTTGCGCGGCATGCCGTCGAGAAACCGGCCGATGACCGGCTCGATCACCCGGCCGAGCACGCTGGCATAGGGACCGGTCATGCCGGCGTCGCACAGAAACGCCGTGCCCTTGGGCAGCACGGCGGCGTCGGCCGTGGGCACATGGGTATGCGTGCCGACCACGGCGGCGGCCCGCCCGTCGAGATGCCATCCCAGCGCCTGCTTTTCCGACGTCGCCTCGGCATGGATTTCGACAAAGGCCGCATCCGCCCGGCCGGCGAGCTGCGCCAGCATCCGGTCGCTGGCCAGGAACGGGCACTCGGACTTGAGACCCAGGTATTGCCGGCCCAGCACGGTGAACACCGCGAGGCGGAACCCGGCTTTCTCGAGGACAACATGGTCGCGCCCCGGACACGCCGCCGGCAGGTTGGCCGGCCGGCAGACCTGCTCGAGCTGCGCGATCTCCGTCTCGAAGCCCTTTTGGTCCCACAAGTGGTCGCCGAGCGTGAGGGCATCGATCCCCGACTCGAGCAGCGTCCGCGCGAGGGCGCCGGTGAGGCCCGCGCCGGCCGCGGCGTTTTCGGCGTTGGCGATCACGAAATCGAGCCCGAGCTCATCGCGCAGGCGCGGCAGACGCTCGGCCACGATCTCCCGGCCCGGCCGGCCGACGATGTCACCGATGAAAAGCAGTTTCAGCATGCGCCGACCTTCGGAGCTTTGCCACCGCAGGTCGAGTGCTGAAAGCAGCCCCCGGCGCCGCGCCGGGGTTGATCTTTTCCGAATTTTTGGCTTTTGTTGGCTCTGGCCGAAGGTTAGCCCCCCTAACGACTTTGGCCTAATAACATTGTTAGGCAAAATTCAAGAAG
>JBAZMN010000411.1:0-2888 GCA_041649735.1 Opitutaceae bacterium
CGCCGCATGCCCTGTACGAGGTGGTGGCGCTGCTCAACACCCGCCCCGACACCGACCTGGTCTACAGCGACGAGGACAAGCTCGACGCCGGCGGCCGGCGTCGCGAACCCTATTTCAAGCCGGACTTCGAGCCCGATCTCTTCACCGGGCAGAATTACATCACGCATCTGGTCGTCTACCGGGCCGCTCTCCTCCGCGCCACCGGCGGCTTCCGGGTCGGTCTTGAGGGCAGCCAGGATTGGGATCTGGCGCTGCGCTTCCTGGAGCGGACATCGCCGGAACGCGTCCGCCACGTGCCGAAGGTGCTCTATCACTGGCGCGCCATCACCGGATCGACGGCATTTCGTGCCGGCGAGAAGGCCTACCACCCCGAGGCCGCGCGCCGGGCGCTCGCCGAGCATTTCGCCCGCCGGGGCCTGGCGGTGGAGCTCAGCCCCGTGCCCGGCGGCCACTGGCGCGTCCGGTATCCGCTGCCCGCGCCCGCCCCGTTTGTCTCGCTGATCATTCCCACCCGGAACGGCGGCAAGCTGCTCCGGCGCTGCGTCGACAGCATCATCGAGAAAACCACCTATCCGGCCTACGAGATCATCATCGTCGACAACGGCTCCGACGATCCGGAGTTGCTCGCCTACCTCCAGGCGCTGGAATCGCGGCAGGCGCCCGCATTGCAGGGTGTGCCGCCGGAGAGGGCCCGGGTGCAGGTCCTGCACGATGCGTCGCCTTTCAACTATTCCACGCTCAACAACCACGCCGTCGCCCAGGCCCGGGGCAAGATCGTCGGTCTGCTCAACAACGATCTGGAGGTCATCAACGGCGGCTGGCTCGAGGAAATGGCCAGCCAGGCGGCCCGCCCCGAGATCGGCTGCGTCGGCGCGATGCTCTACTATCCCAACGGCACCATCCAGCACGCCGGGGTCGTGCTCGGGGTGGGCGGCGTCGCCGGCCACGCGTTCCGCGATTACCCGCGCGGCACCGAGGGCCGGTTCAACGGCGCCCGCCTCGTGCAGAACTACAGCGCCGTCACCGCGGCCTGCCTCGTCATCCGCAAATCCGTGTTCGTCGAGGTCGGGGGGCTGGACGAAAAGGAGCTGGCCGTCGCCTACAACGACATCGACTTCTGCCTGAAGGTCCGGGCGGCCGGTTACCGCAACCTGTGGACGCCGTTTGCCGAACTTTACCACCACGAGTCGGCCAGCCGTGGCGCCGACGACACGCATGAGAAACGCGAGCGCTTCCGGCAGGAGACCGCAACCATGCTGGTGCGCTGGGGCCCGGAGCTGAAACAGGATCCCGCCTACAATCCGAACCTCACCCACGAGTTGAACGACTTTTCCCTCGCCGTGCCGCCGCGGAGCTGGACGCCGTGAGCCGCACCGACGACCAAATTGATTTCGACGATTTTGTCTCCGACTATGAGACGATCATCAACCGGCATGCCGCGTTCGCCGGCGGATCGTTCGAACACTTCATCGGCGTGCGCCTGTCTCTTGTCGCCGAGCTGACCAGGGACCAGCTGCCGCCGGACGCCCCGTTGCAGATCGTTGACTTCGGCTGCGGCATCGGCGCGACGGAACAGCAACTGGCCGGCAGGTATCCCCGGGCCATGATCACCGGGCTCGATATCTCAACCGGGAGCATCGCCGCCGCGCGGCGGCGGGCTTTGCCCAATGTAGTCTTTCAGACCATCGCGCCGGACGGCCCGATGCCCCTGGCCGACAATTCAGTCGATCTGCTCTATTCGAACGGAACCTTCCATCATATCGCCGCCGGCGAGCATCTCCGCATCCTTGGCGACATGCACCGCTGCCTGAAGCCCGGCGGCCACGTCTTCATCTTCGAAAACAATCCCCTGAATCCGGTGATGAGATTCGCCATGAAGCGGAATCCGTTTGACGCGGACGCACGCCTGATCTTTCCGCGCCGGATGAAAAAGAACCTGCGGGCTGCCGGTCTGACGGTGATGGCGCAAGGGTTCTATTGTTTTTACCTCAAGCCGTTCACGTTCATGCGCTGGAGCGAAAAATATCTGCGGTGGCTGCCGCTGGGCGCGCAATACTATACTTGGGCCACCAAGGCTGGCCGGGTTTGAAGGAAAGCGGTCAGGAGCCGTGCCGTCCCCCGCGCGCGTAATTCCGTTCCGCGTTAGAAGCTTGCCTGCACCTGTTTTCTGCCGGATTCTGCTGCTCCATTTACCCGCGTGGATCGGCCACTCCCAAACACCCGGATGCAATCGGTTTTTATCAGCGGCGGCGCAGGCTTCATCGGCAGTCATCTGGTGCGGCGTCTGTTGCGCACGGAGGGCGTGGAGCACATCACAATCTTCGACAACTTCAGCTCGGGCCGCGAAGAACACCTGCAGGAGGTGCTGGCGGACCACCGGCTGAAAATCGTGCGCGGCGACCTGAAGAATCCGGCCCAGATCAAGCCCGCCCTCGCCGGCGCCGACATGGTTTTCCATCTCGCCGCCAACCCCGACATCGCCCGGGCCGTCACCGAGCCGGACATCGATTTTCGGGAAGGCACCGTGCTGCTCCAAAACCTGCTCGAGGCGATGCGCCAGACCGGCGTGGGCGAACTGGTTTTCACCTCCGGCAGCGGCGTCTACGGCGAGAATGCCCAAGCTGCTTTTCGCGAGGATCACGGCCCCTGCATCCCCATCTCGACCTACGGTGCCAGCAAGCTGGCGTGCGAAGCCTTGATCGCAGCCTACGCCCACATGTTCGGTTTGCGGGCGCGCGTCTTCCGTTTTGCCAACGTCGTCGGCCCGCGGCAGACGCACGGCGTGGGTTACGACTTCATCCACCGGCTGGCCGCCGATCCCACCCGCCTGCGGATCCTCGGCGACGGCACGCAGTGCAAGAGTTACATTCACGTGACGACATCCTGGA
>JBAZMN010000412.1:0-2884 GCA_041649735.1 Opitutaceae bacterium
CGTCAAAGCCGGGCCCTGCTGGTCGCCGGATGGCTCCCGGCTGGTCTTCACCTCGGAGCCCGGCCCGCAGCTCTATGTCATGCCGGCGGCGGCCGGGGCGACGCCGCAGCGTCTGCCCACGAACATCAGCCGCTATTGCGCCGAGCCCGACTGGTGCCGGTGGGATGCCGGCAAACTTGCCTTCACCATGGGGGTGGGCCGGGGCTACCAGATTGCCGTCTACGATTTCTCGACCCGGCAGGCGACCCAGGTGTCGGCCGCCCCGCTGGACGCGATCGAGCCGTGCTGGCTGGCCGACGGCCGCCATCTCATCTACACCGCGCGCTCGGCCAACCAGCGCAGCCTGTGGATCCTCGATACCGAGACCCGCAAGGCCACGCGCATCAGCCCGGCGGCGCTCGGGCAGGTTTCGCAGGCGAGCTACTGGATTCAGTGACGGCGCCCCAGCCCGGGGCGGATTGCTTCACCTCGCCCCTCGTTGTAGCCGGGGGCGCTGACCCCGGTGCCTCGTGCGTTTCCGGCCTCAACGAAGCCAGCGACAACGTTCGGGGTGCCGATCTCAATCGAACCCGTTCTACAGCAATTTAAGTATTCTCGTAGCCGTTTTGATATCGGGGTAGCGCAGGCCTCCGGCCTGCTCTCTCGGCTAAAGCAGGCTGGAAGCCTGCGCTTCTTTTACCGTCACACTTCAATTTAATCTGCTCCAGGATCCCTCCCCGCCACCACGGCCCCGCGCCAAGAAAAAGCCGCACCGGGAAAGGTGCGGCTTGGTTGGTGGAAGAGGGCGGGGCGCGCTCTGCTGGCCAGCAGAACGCGCCTGGGTTCTCTCTATTTCAGCGCGGCCTGATAGTTCGCCTCGGCGGCGTCCCAGTTCACCACGTTCCAGAATGCGGCGACATAATCGGGGCGGCGGTTCTGGTAGTTCAGGTAGTAGGCGTGCTCCCAGACGTCGAGGCCGAGGACGGGTTTGCCCTCGAAACCGGCGACCGCCCTGCCCATCAGCGGGCTGTCCTGGTTGGCGGTGGAACCGATGGCGAGTTTCTTGTCGGCCGTCACGGCGAGCCAGGCCCAGCCGCTGCCGAAGCGGCCGACCGCGGCCTTGCCGAACTCCTCCTTGAATTTGTCGAAGCCGCCAAAGGTGCCGGTGATGGCCGCCGCGAGGCCGCCCTTGGGCGCGCCGCCCTTGCCCGGGCCGAGGATTTTCCAGAAGAACGAGTGGTTGCTGTGGCCGCCGCCGTTGTTGCGCAGCACGCCGCGGATCCCCTCGGGCACTTTGCCGAGATCAGCGATAAGAGCGCTGACCGGGAGGGCGGCGAGGGCGGGCTGGTCCTTCAGCGCATTGTTGGCGTTGTTGATGTAGGCCTGATGGTGCTTGGTGAGATGGATTTCCATCGTCCGCGCATCGATGTGCGGCTCCAAGGCGTTGTACGCGTAGTCGAGTTTCGGAAGTTCGTAGGCCATATGCAGTAAGGATTGAGGTTGGTTATCGTTGCCGGCGATAATAGTGCACCGGAGCCAGACTCCGTCAACCGCCTCATCTGGTTTTTGCTGCTGGAGGCGCTTGGGCTGGCAACAAATTCTCTCCCCCGGAAAGACCGCCTGTCGGCAACGGCGCGGGCGGTGATGAATCATCGCCACTGTTTTTTTGAAACAACCCCGGCCGTCAGAACCCGGTCAACTGTTTGATCCCATCCAGGGCTCTTCCGTCCGTTTCAGGCGGAAGAATGCCTGCAGCAGGTCGCGGCATTCGCTTTCAAGCACGCCGCGCTCGACCACGAGGTGGTGATTCACCTGCGGCAGAAGGTTGAGGTCGGTCGCGCCGCCCAGGCACCCCATCTTGGAATCGGCGACGGCGAAGACCACGCGCTTGAGCCGCGCCATGAGCGTGGCGCCGGAGCACATGGGGCAGGGCTCCTTCGTCACGTACAGGGTGGCCTCGTTGAGGCGCCAGTCGCCGATGGCGCGCGCGGCCTGGGTCAGGGCCAGCATCTCCGCATGTGCGGTCGGGTCGCGCGTGCGGTCGCGCTGGTTGTGCGCCGCCGCGATCACCTCGCCGCCGAGTTCGATGACCGCGCCGATTGGCACCTCGTCCTGCCGCCAGGCGTCGATGGCCTGGTTATAGGCCAGCCACATGTAAAACGCGTCGTCCCGCAGCAGTTGCGACGGGAAAACCTTCTGGAAAGGGCAGGGGACCGGCGGCGGGGGCGTCTCGTTCATCGTGGCGGGGAGGACGGTTTCCCAAGGATAAAGCCTTGACTTACGTGCCGTGTCACCCAGTTACAACAGTCTTTTAGCAGCCGACTTATCCATATGCACCAACTGTCTCCCGGCCTCTGCCGCGCCTTCCATGTCTGACGGCAAATCGATCGAAGTGGAGGGGAAAATCGTGACCGTCCTGCCCGGCACGATGTTTCGGGTGGAGCTGTCCAACGGGCACATGGTGCTGGCCCACATCTCGGGCAAGCTCCGCAAGAACTTCATCAAGATTGCCGCGGGCGACCGGGTGAAGATGGAGATGAGTCCTTACGATCTCGAGAAGGCGCGCATCACCTATCGCGTCCGCGAATCCGCGCCCCCGCCGCCGGGATTCCGCCGCCGGCGCTACTAAGGTTCCCGTGCCGCCATGAAACGCGGCCTCCATCAGGACGGGAATCGGAACCGGGCCGCGCAAACTGACCGGCCCCCGCCGGCTGCCGTCGCGGTGGAATTGCCGGCCGCATTCGCCAACGACATCGAGGGCTTTATCGGCTTCCTTCAACTGGAGCGCGGCCTTTCGCCCCGCACGGTCGAGGGCTACGAGAGCGATCTCCGCCAGTGCGGCCGGTTTCTCGCCCGCAAGGGCGGGCGCGGGTGGCCGGCCGTCGAGCCGGCGCAGCTCTCGGAC
>JBAZMN010000413.1:0-2883 GCA_041649735.1 Opitutaceae bacterium
GTGTGGGCATCGAGCGAGACCACCCTCGGCGTGCCGTTCGACCAGGTGCAGCCCCGGACCGCCCCCATCGACGAGAGCCACTTCCCGTTTCCGGAATCGACGTATGCGCTGTCGAAGGTCATCGGCGAGGCGCTGGCCGCGCAGTATGCGCGCTGGAGCGGCATCCCGTTCGTCGGGCTGCGCTTTTCCAACATCATGGAACCGCCGCACGATTACGCGCACATCGCCGCGGCGCAGGACGATCCGCGGAAGCGCAAATGGAACCTGTGGGGTTATGTCGATGCGCGCGACGCCGCGCAGAGCTGCCGGCTCGGCCTGGAGGCAAGCGTCTCGGGGAGCGAGAACTGCATCATCGCCGCGGCCGACACCTGCATGAAGACGACCAACCGCGAGCTGCTGGCGGCGGTTTTTCCCGGCTGCCAGCTCGCGCCCGGCACGGGCCCGCATGAGACGCTGCTCTCGACCGCCAAGGCCCGCCGCCTGCTGGGTTTCGTCCCGCAATATTCCTGGCGCACGGAAGTGAAGTGAGACGTCGGCGGATCATTTGCACATAAGGACAAACGGCGCGCCCAGCGGTCGCGCCCTACCATCACAAAAAAGGGCCGGTCGGAGACCGGCCCTGCCTGTTGCTTCGCGTCCTTGGCGAGCTTTGTATGAAACCTGGGCCTACAGCTTGCCGCCGTAGATCGCGCTCGCGCCGAGTTCCTCCTCGATGCGGAGGAGCTGGTTGTATTTGCACACGCGATCGGTGCGGCAGAGCGAGCCGGTCTTGATCTGGCCGGCGTTGGTCGCCACCGCGATGTCGGCGATGGTGGCGTCCTCGGTCTCGCCCGAGCGGTGCGAGATCACCGCCGTGTAACCGGCCTCCTTGGCCATCTCCACGGCATCGAAGGTCTCGGTGAGCGAGCCGATCTGGTTGACCTTGACGAGAATCGAGTTGGCCACGCCCTGTTTGATGCCCTTGGAGAGGAACTCGACGTTGGTGACGAACAAGTCGTCGCCGACGAGCTGCACGTCCTTGCCGATGGCGTCGGTGAGTTTTTTCCACGTCTCCCAGTCGTTTTCACCGCAGCCGTCCTCGATCGAGATGATCGGATACTTGGCGATGAGCTCCTTGTAGAATCGAACCATCTCGTCACCCGAGAGCTTGCGGCCGTCAGACTTCTTGAAGACGTATTTTTTGGTCGCGGCGTCGTAAAACTCGGAGGCGGCGGAGTCGAGGGCGAGGCTGACGTCCTTGCCGAGCTTGTAGCCGGCGTTCTTCACCGCGAGGGCGATGGCGTCGAGCGCGGCCTCGGTGGACGCGAGCTTGGGGGCAAAGCCGCCCTCGTCGCCGACGGCGGTGGAGAGCCCCTTTTCCTTGAGCACCTTTTTGAGGGCATGGAACACCTCGGCGCCCATGCGCAGGCCCTCGCGGAAGCTGCCGGCGCCGACGGGCATGATCATGAATTCCTGGAAGTCGATGGGGGCGTCGGAGTGCGCGCCGCCGTTCATGATGTTCATCATCGGCACGGGCAGCACCTTGGCATTGGGCCCGCCGAGATATTTGTAGAGCGGCTGGCCGAGCGCGGCGGCGGCGGCGTGGGCCGCGGCGAGCGAGACGCCGAGGATGGCGTTGGCGCCGAGCTTCGATTTCGTGGGCGTGCCGTCGAGCTTGAGCATGGCGCGGTCGATGCCGACCTGGTCGGTCGCGTCCATGCCGGTGAGCGCGGGCGCGATCACGGACTTCACGTTGGCGACGGCGGTGAGCACGCCCTTGCCGAGATAGCGCTTCTTGTCGCCGTCGCGGAGTTCGAGGGCCTCATGCTCGCCGGTGGAGGCCCCGGAGGGCACGGCGGCGCGGCCGAGGTGACCGGAGGCGAGGCGGACGTCGACTTCAACCGTGGGGTTGCCCCGGGAGTCGAGGATTTCGCGGGCGGTAATGGCGGTGATGGTGGTGTTCATGACAAAAGGCGAAAGACCAAGGCAATAGGCCGTCGGCGCGGCGAGGGGAAGGCAAAACCCGCGGCGGCACCACTGCGCAGCCGGACTTATGGCAGGCATGCAGAATGGAGATCGGAGGGCAGGCAGGTCGCCATGGCAGCCAAGTTTGGCGGGGCGCAGTCAGATTGACCAGCCGTAGCCAAATTCGTGAGAATTTGGACCGCCGTGGCTGGATTCGGAAGAATCTGGACACATTGCGGGAGGTGAAAGCTGCCCACCGAGCCCAAATTCTCACGAATTTGGCTACCAATGCTGCGCAGCCAAGCCTTCGCAGCAGGCGGACGAAGTCCGACGCGCGGCTAGCCCCAGGGCGGACGGGTGTCGCCCATGCGTTTGAAGAAGCTCTTGAGGCGGCCGGGCGGTTTGGGCCGGAAAGCGGCGGGCACCGACTCGAGGTGGCCGCTGCGCTCGGCGGTGCGGATGGGCGTGATGCCGTCGTAATTGCGGATGTTGAGCAGCTCGTCCGTCAGCAATTCGGCCGGAATCTGGTCGAGATGGCCGGCAAAGGCGGCGGCATGGACGGCGGTGTCGCCATGATCATTGCGCGTCAACAGCAGGTCGGCCGTGAGCTGCGCCGCAGGAATTTGGTTCAGCTGGCCGGTTTCGGCCGCAGCGTGGATGGGGGTGTAGCCCGACTTGCTGGCAACGACGAGATTGTCATACACCAGCAGCCCGGGGGGAATCTGCCCCAGATGGCCGGCGATGGCGGCGGCGTGCAACACGGTGTCGCCGGCGGTGGTCTGCAGGAGGAGGTTTTCCCGGGTGAGAAACTGTCGCGGGATCTGCTCGAGATGGCCGTTGAGCGCTGCCACGTGGTAGACGGTCTCGCCGCTGATGTTGTGCTCGTTGAGCAGGGCGGCGGTGAGCAGCGCCGGCGGCACCTGGTCGAGCGTGCCGTTC
>JBAZMN010000414.1:0-2870 GCA_041649735.1 Opitutaceae bacterium
ACACCACCGCCGGGGAGCACGCTGGTGGACAAGGCCTTCCAGATGTACCGTAGTTACGACGGCCAACGCTCGACCTTTGGCGATACCCGCGTGCGGCTGGTCAACTCGGCCAATGTCGATGATCTCTCCGCCTTTGCCGCCGAGCGGACCAGTGACGGCGCGCTGACAGTGATGATCGTGGCGAAAGATCTGAGCGACGCCACGCCGGTTGAGCTCGAGCTGAGCCACTTCGCCGCCGGCGCGCAGGCCCAGGTCTGGCAGCTCACCGCTGCCAACCGGATCGACCGTCTGGCTGATCTTTCCGTCAGCGACAGCCGGGCCGGCCTGACCGTGCCGGCCCAGAGCATCACGCTGCTCGTGATTCCGAAACGCGGCAACGCACTCCGATGATTTGCCTGCCCAACGGTTTGCGCAGGCATTGCCCGTGTTCCGGTTAGCGCCACCTCATTTTTCATACCGTGAAGCCCCGAATATTGCTGCTAGCCGGCTGCTTTCTCTGCGCTGTTGCTGCAACCGGACAACCATCAACCCAAGCGCCTGCCGCGGATGCACGTTTTCAGATTCCCGCCACGGATGACGGCCTGCCGGGAGCCGGCCCGATCATGCGTGCCGACTGGTTTCAAAAAATCTGGACCGAGCACCGCAGCCGTTGGGCCTTACGGGTATCGCAGGACCATGGTGCCGTCGTTTTCCTCGGCGATTCCATCACCGAAGGCTGGGGCGACGATTTCGGCGGCAGTTTCCCCGGTTTGAAGGCCGTCAACCGCGGCATCGGCGGTGACACCACGCGCGGCGTTCTCCTCCGCTTGCAGGAGGATGTCCTGGCCCTGCATCCCGCCGCGGTCGTCCTGCTGATCGGGATCAACGACATTGGGTGCCATGCCGCGCCTGAGACCATCGCGGGCAACCTGAAGCTCATCCTTGCGGCATTCAAGCGGGCTGATCCGCACATGCCCGTGATCCTCTGCCAGGTGTTTCCGAGCTCCGCGACGAAGAAAGGGCCCGCCAGCCAGATCGAAAAACTCAACGAACTCTATGCCGCCGCGATCAAGGGCGATCCGCAGGTGACATTGCTGGAGACCTGGCCGTTGTTCGCCAATGCGCAAGGCGAAGCCAGGCCGGAGGAGTTTCCCGACCTCGTGCATCCGAATGCGGCGGGATACGCCAAGTGGGCCGCGGCGCTTCGCCCTGCACTCGTCGCCACGCTTTTCCCTGCCGGCGAACACCCGGCGGTTCTCCTCACCGTGGACGCCGCGGCTGACCGCCAGCCGATCCCTGCCGAAATCTATGGCGTTTCAGACGCATTGGCGGCGGATCCCAGAATTTTCGAGGCTTTTGGCGGCGTTGACGACCCGTCGCAAGTATCTGCGATCACCATGGCGGCCGAGCTCCCGGAGCTCAATGTTCCGCTCAACCGGCACGGAGGCAACTTCACCACCCGCTACAACTGGGAACTCAATGCCAGCAGCTATGATAGGGATTGGTTTTTTGAAAGTCTCGCCGAACCAGGAGCGAAACCCGGCGCGATCGTGGATGCGGTGATCGAAATTAACCGGGCGGCAGGCGCCGCCACCATGGTCACAATCCCAATCAACGGATGGGTGGCGAAACTCGGGCCGGGGCGCACGCCCCTCTGGGGCTGCTCGATCAAGAAGTACGGCGCGCAGGAGAAAAACGACGCCTCAGGCTACCCCGACGCGGGCAACGGTGTTCGGACCTCCGACGGCGCCTTCATTACGGACAACGATCCGAACGATGCGAACCAACCGGCCACGCCGGAGTTCCAGCGGGGCTGGATCCAGCATCTGGTTCAGCGCTGGGGTCGGGCCGCAGATGGCGGCGTGCGCTACTATCTCATGGATAACGAGCCGAGCATCTGGTGGGCCAACCATCGCGATGTCATCAAGACTGGGACCTCGGCAGCCGAGCTGTGCGATGACATCGCGGCCTACGCGACCATGATCCGCAAGGTCGATCCCACTGCCCTGATCTGTGGACCGGAAGAGTGGGGTTGGAACGCATTTTTCTACAGCGGCCAAGACCAGCAATGGGGCGATACGCAGAAGAAATTGACCGGGTCGTTTCCCGGCCGCACGGCCCCGTTTCCCGACCGGGCGGCTTGTGGTGGAATGGACTACATGCCATGGCTGCTCCACCAACTCTACGCCCGCGAACAGGCGACCGGCGTGCGCCTGCTCGATGTGTTCACCTTCCATTTCTATCCTTCCGTCGGCGAGTTTAGCGATGACGTCTCTCCGGAGATGCAGTTGAAACGCAACCGGTCGACACGCATATTATGGGACCCGAACTACCGCGATCCCTCGTGGATCAATGATGTGGTCCGGCTGATCCCCCGGATGCGCGAGCTGGTCGCCACGTATTACCCTGGGCGCGCCATCGGCATTACCGAATACAACTGGGGCGGGGGGAAGCACATCAACGCCGCCACCGCCCAAGCCGACATTCTCGGGATCTTCGGCCGGGAAGGGCTTAACTTGGCTGCACGCTGGACCACGCCGTCCGCCGATTCGCCGGTTTTCAAGGCGTTCCAGATGTATCGTAATTACGACGGCCAACGCTCGACGTTCGGTGACACCCGCGTGCAGTTGACGAACTCGGCCAATGTCGACGATCTCTCCGCCTTTGCGGCCGAGCGGTCGGGCGACGGCGCGTTGACGATCATGATCGTGGCCAAGGACCTGAGTGGAACAACGCCAGTCGAACTCAAGCTGAACCATTTTGCCGCCGGCGCTCGGGCCCAGGTGTGGCAGCTCACCGCCGCCAACCGGATTGACCGGCTGGCCGATCTTTCCCTCTCGGAGGATCGCACCAGTCTCACTGTGCCGGCCCAAAGCATCACCCTGCTCGTG
>JBAZMN010000415.1:0-2865 GCA_041649735.1 Opitutaceae bacterium
TCGTCCCTAAAGCCAACCACGGCGGGCAGGACGCTTGATGTCTCCAGCGGAGGGGAAGCCGGGCTCGACTGGGCAAATATCGGTTCGCCTACAACGGCGCAGAACCTGTCTGGTACGTCTACCAAGGCGCTGGAACCCACAACCGCCGGACGAACGCTTGATGTTACGGCCACGGGTGAGGCGGGCATTGATTGGTCCAACATTGGCGCCCCGACCACGGTCGTCAACCTGTCCGGCACCACTATAAGCACGTCTCAGGTCGTCGCCAGCGTGACCGGCGCTGTCGGATCTGTCACCGGGAACGTAGGGGGAAATGTTTCTGGCTCGGTCGGGTCAGTGACCGGCAACGTCGGAGGCAACGTGGTCGGTTCAGTGGGTTCAGTGACGGCCCGCGTCACAGCTAATGTCGATCAGATTGATGGCGCTGCGTGGTCAACCCATGTGACCGGCATGGCGCCGTCCGATCTTCGCGACATCTCTGGATCGGCGGTCGATGCGTCGAGCGCCCAGCTGGGCGTCAATGTCGTCAACATCAGGGGAACACCATCGGCCGGCGTGGCTGGCTACGTGGGCCCGGACTGGTCGTCAATCAATGCGCCTACGACGGTCGTAAATCTCTCTGGCACGACCATCAAGGCGGTCATGGATACGGTGACGGCATCCGCTAACGTGACGCAATGGGCTGGCAGCAACGTCGTATCTCCAGCCATTGCCGGTGTGCCCGTTGTCGATGTTTCTTATGTGAAGGGCACCTTGTCTCCCGCAACAGCCGGGTATTTCGGTGTCGATTGGAGCGCAATTAACGCACCGACGACCGTCGTCAACCTCAGCGGCACCACGATCAAGACGGCGGCCGACCTGGCAACAGCCATAGCAGCGCTGCCGACAGCCAACCAGAACGCCGAGGCCCTTTTGACCTATACGGACGGTATTGCCGCCGGGATTACTCCTCAAGGGGCGTGGCGCGTGATGTTGGCTGCTGTCTCCGGCAAATCGGATGGTTTCACTGGCTTCGCCTCGACCGTCCACTACCGAGACCCCGCCGATACCAAGAACGTCATCACGGCCGATGTGGATGCGGTCGGTAATCGCACCAGCGTAACACTGAACACGACCTAAGATGTTTGGTCACACTTATTGGGGCGCCCAGGTGTTCCCCACGGCCTATTGGGGGGCTGGGGACACCGGCGGTCATGCCTACGCCATCAGTGCCGAGGCACTTTCATACAGTGCCTCCATCACGCCGCTGCCATGCATGGCCTCTGTCAACGGCCTCGGCTACTCGTCGGATTCTGCCCCGGAACCATACAGCGCCGTCGTCTACACGGAGCCGGAATAGATGTCCTGCTCGGCAATCGTTCGTGGCAATACCGTCATCTTCACCGCGACGTTCTATGACCAGACGGGGGCGGTCATTACCCCGCTCGCGGCACTGACGCGCCTTGTCTACGAGGTCGCCGGCACCCCGACCACAGACATGCTTCCCATGGTCAACGACGACGGGACATGGACAGCCGCTTGGGACAGCTCGGTTGCCGATGTCGGAACCGTCTATTGGCACACGCAATCGACGGGAAGTCCTGCCGCTGCCGAAGATGGCAGTTTCGCGATCAGCGCCAACGTCTCAAACCCGCAGACGTAAGCCATGACCTTTGACGAATACGAAGCCACCATGCGAAACCTGTTGGTGGTCGATGGCCCGACCAATGCGGCATGGGTGCAGATTCTGCCGCAGATGATCAGCTATGCGGAGCATCGCATTCAGGCTGACCTCGATCTCATCGCGACCAACACGTCGGAAACGGTGCCGCTCACCACCGGCCGTCGTACGGTGGCTATCCCCACCTGCATCTACATTGTCAACAGCGTCAACCTGATTACACCGTCAGCCACGCAGCCGGATCAGGGTGAGCGCGTTCCGCTTCAGCGGCTCAGCGTTGAGGCCATGAACTTCATGTGGCCGTCAGCCACAGACACCGGCGCGCCGCAGAACTATGCGATT
Source organism: Opitutaceae bacterium (assembly GCA_041649735.1). Lineage (GTDB taxonomy): Bacteria > Verrucomicrobiota > Verrucomicrobiia > Opitutales > Opitutaceae > Fen-1467. The sequence goes on from JBAZMN010000415.1 coordinate 2,003, forward strand.
TTGAATGACACGACCTGCATTCTTGGACCGGTCCCTGATGCGGCCTACAAAGCCGAATTCTACGGCATCTTCCAACTCACACCGATTTCCGCCGAACGTCCGTCCAACTGGATTTCGGTCAACATGCCGGACGTGCTGATCGCGGCGAGCATGGTCTTCGGCGCCGGTTGGCAGCGTGACTTCGGTAGCCAGGCGGAAGACCCGAAACTCGGTCTGTCGTGGGAGGCCCAATATCAATCGCTACTCAAGAGCGAAACCGTTCAGGCGTATCGCCAGTACGCGCGGTCCTCGGCTTGGCAGCCCATGTCGCCGTCGCCGCTTGCGCCGAGGACGTGATCCGTGGCCGAGCAGAAGATCATTCTCACGCCCGGCGTGAATTCCGAGGCGACACCCACCCTGAATTCTGCGGGCTGGTCGTCGTGCAACCTCATACGCTGGCAGGACGGATTTCTGCAGGTCATCGGAGGATGGCAAGCCTTTGCGGACGAGCCCGTGGTGGGTGTGGCGCGCTCCATGCACGCATGGGGCGACTTGGACGGCAATACCTATCTGGCCGTCGGGACGAACGAACGATTGCAGCTCTATGCGGCAATGATGCAGTACGACATCACGCCGATTCAGGCCACGGCCACACTGACCAATGCATTCAGCACAACGGCAAGCAGCACGGAAGTTGAGGTTGCGGATACCGCCCATGGTGCGGTCGCTGGCGATTGGGTGGAATTGACTATCGAGTTGGCGATTGGCGGGATTGTTCTATTCGGATTCTACCAGATTGCCAGCGTCATTGATGCGGACAACTACACGATCACCGTTGCGACTCCGGCGCTGTCTACGGTGTCAGGCGGAGGCGCCACGCCGCA
>JBAZMN010000416.1:0-2860 GCA_041649735.1 Opitutaceae bacterium
CAGTGCAGCACAATTCTCCACCAAGGCCGGAGTCGTATGCCGGCTGATGACCCCGTGCCATTTTTTGCTGCGCAGCCAACGGGTGTCCGATTCCGCCCGCGCTTGGTCATCGAGAAAGACCGCCCACGGCCGGTGCGACCGCTCGTACTGGGCGATGCCTTTCAGCATCACCGCGGACTCATCGAGACGTGTCTGAAACACCAGCAGAACCTCAGGCCTCATTGTCTCGAACTTAAGCAACCGGCCGGTGGAGTGCAATGCCGGTGGCGGCCCGGTGGGTTCCATAAGGTGGAGAGCAACAGCCCAGGGCAGGTTTTTGCAGGTTGACAATGCCCGCCTGCAAAGCAGCCTCACCCGTTCCTCGTTTTTCTATTCTGCCATGAGCACAACTGAACAAAAGCCGCGCAGCCTGACGCCGGCTGAAATCCCGTTTACCAGCCCGCATATGCTGAACCGTTGTATCACCGATACCGGCAAGATCCTGCCGCGGAAATACACCGGCTTGACCTCGAAGCACCAGCGCGCGGTCACCAAAACCCTCAAGCGCGCCCGCGCCATGCTGCTGGCCCAGTAAGGCGCGGCCGCCCCAGACTGCCTTCCGAGGCCGGAGCGCGCGCTCCGGCCTTTTTTGTCACCCCACCTCTCTACGACGATGGCCGCCCGGATCCATCGAGGCACCGCCGAAGTCCTGCGCCGGCTGGCACGGGTGCTGCGCCGCGGCGGTCTGGTCGCCGTGCCTACAGAGACAGTCTACGGCCTTGCCGCCAATGCCCTCGATGCGGAAGCGTGTCGCCAGATTTTCCAGGCCAAACGCCGTCCGGCCAATGATCCGCTGATCGTGCATGTGGCTGACCGTCGGATGCTCGCCCAGATCGCCGAACCCAACGACGCCGTGGACCGGCTGGCCCGGGCCTTCTGGCCGGGACCGTTGACCCTGATCCTGAGGCGCAAGGCCGTCATCCCCGACGTGGTTACCGCCGGACTGCCGAGCGTGGCCGTGCGCATGCCGGCCCACCCGTTGCTGCGGCGGCTGCTGCGGGCTTGCGGCCTGCCGCTCGCCGCGCCCAGCGCCAACCTCTTCGGTTATGTGAGCCCAACCACCGCCGCGCACGTAGAGGAAGGGCTCGGGCAGGCCATCGAGCACATCCTCGACGGCGGTCCATGCCGCCACGGACTGGAATCCACGATCGTCGACGTCCGCAACCCGCAGCGGCCCGTCTTGCTGCGGCCGGGCGTGGTCACCGTGGCCCAGCTCGGGCGCGTGCTCGGAGTGCCGGTGCGCATCCTGGCGCAACGCCGGACCGCCCGGCCCCTGGCTCCGGGATTACTGGCCCGCCACTACAGCCCGCGCCGGCCGCTGCTCACCCACCGTTGCATCACCGCAGCGATGGTCACACGCGGGAGAGCAGACGAAGCCTGGATCTGCTTCTGCAAGCCGGCCTGGGCGGCCGGCGCGAAGAACATTTTCTGGCTCAGCGCGAACGGCGATCCGGGTGAGGCCGGCCGGCGGCTGTTTGCCTTGCTGCGCCGGCTCGACCGCGGCCACTGGCGCCGCCTGCATGCCGAACTGGCGCCGCCTGACGGCCCGGGCGCGGCCATCAATGACCGACTGCGCCGCGCCGCGCCAGGTCGCTGATTCGATCCGACGGCACAGCATGCCGTGCGGGCGCAGTCTCATTTTGTCAGCCTGGACTCCGTTGGACTTCCCCGCGAAAGCCCCTAGCCTGCCGTCATGTCCCGCCGTCTGTTATCGCTTCTTGCCGCCCTGGCGTTGTTCGCCGGTCCGGCGGCCTTCGCCGCCCCGGCGGGAGTAAAACTTGAAACTGGCGAGATCGAGGGCGCCAAATTCACGATCGCCCGGCCGGCGCACTGGAATCGCTGCCTGCTGCTCATCGCCCATGGCTATCGCGAGAGCCAGGCGCCGCTGGTGGCGGACCTCAACCCCGCCCACCTCGCCTACCGCACGCTGCTCGATGAGGGGTGGATGATCGCCAAGACGAGCTATCGCCGCAACGGCATGATCATTCACGATGCCGTCGCCGACCTGGAAAACCTCCGGAACTACATTGCCAAAACCCATGGCCAGCCGCTGCGGGTCATTCTCGCGGGTGACTCGATGGGTGGTGCCATCGTCACACTCATGGCCGAACAATCGGTGGAATCCTATCAGGGTGCCGTGGCGGTCGATGCGGCGCTGCAGGCCCACGAGCCCAACCGCAACACCTCCTTCAACCTCCAGCCGCGGATCCCGCTCGTCTTCCTGACCAACCAGAGCGAGCTCGACGGACCGCGGCGCTACGTCACCGCGCCTTTCGACCGCCCGGTGCGGCCCGTACTGCTGGAGGTCAGGCGCACGGGCCACGTGAATGTCAACCAGCGCGAGCGCCTGGCCGCCATTCGGGCCCTGCTCGCTCTCATCGATCACCAACCGGTCGCGTTGCCAAGCCTCGACGGTGGGCCCATTTTCTTCGATGCCACGCAGGAGCCCGCGCCCGGCCCATCGCAGGTGCGTCTCCTCAACGACGGCGGTTTCGAGGCGCGCGTGACCGAGGTCACCGCCATCTTTGGCAACCTCGCCCTCAATGCGCAACCTGCCGACTTCGCGCGGGCTGAGATTGCGCCTGGCGCCTGGTTCGAGCTCGGCACGCATGGGCAGACCTACCGCGTTCTCTACGGACATGATTTCACCGACGTGCCGCGCAGCCAGTGGATCGCATTCCCCAATGCTGACGGCTGCTTCTACCTCGGCCGCAATCACGACAACGCCGCCGCCACCGCCGAGCTCAAGGAAGGTGATCTGGTCGTCATCCACCGCCTGCCCGACGCTCCCAGCGATTCCGTCGCCGCGCCTGCCACCCCC
>JBAZMN010000417.1:0-2858 GCA_041649735.1 Opitutaceae bacterium
GGCGTGACCGCCAATCTCGAGGGCGCGGTGTCGCCGAAGGTGAAGCTCGATCTCGACCGCGGCTACGTCAAGGTCGGCGAAAAGTACCAGACGAACGTGCCGGGCATCTACGCGGCGGGCGATATCATCGGCCCGCCCTGGCTGGCCCACGTCGCGATGTTCCGCGCCGTCAACGCCGTCAACGGCCTGTTCGGCCACGGCGAGCCCCACCGGGAGAAAAACTCCCCCGGCTGCACCTACTGCCAGCCGCAGATCGCCAGCATCGGCTTGACCGAGCAGGCGGCGAAGGAGAAGGGCGTGGCCTACCAGGTCGGCAAGTTCCCGTTCCTCGCGTCCGGCAAGGCCGTGGCGGCGGCCGACGCCGAAGGCTTCGTCAAGGTGCTGGCCGACCCGAAGACGGGTGAGATCCTCGGTGCGCACATCATCGGGGCCGAGGCGACCGAGCTCATTTCCGAATACAGCCTCGCCATGACGCTCGAGGCGACGGTCAACGAAATCCACGCCACCATTCACCCGCATCCGACGCTCGGCGAGGCCGTGATGGAAGCCGCGGCCGCAGTCCTCGGCGAGGCCATCCACATTTAGCCCGGGCGGGAGCTAGCGTTTTAAGTAAAGTCGTGGCCAAATTCTGAACTCGATTTTCAGCCACGAAAGCAACTCAAGGAGCACATAGCCAATCCATTCAGATTTTCCCCCCTTTGCGATCGATGGGTCCCTTCGTGGCTATACTTCAGTTTAAATCGCTGTAGCGTCAACGTTCGGATCAAGGAATGGTGTTGGATCGTCGTATTTGTTTCACCGTCGATTTGTCCTGAAATCGGTCCCATGCACCAGAATGCGTGCAGAAGCGCGGCGCGATTCGATTGCCGGGCTTACTCCCGGTTCGATGGTGACATCCAACTGTTCCCGCGCCAAGGCCGCAATGACAGCCAATGAAGCCCAAACGCAAAACGGCGCCAGGATTTTGCTCTTCCGGCTCATATGAATCTCCTGGCCATGCTGCAATGATTCTGGGTGGATTTTATGCGGGATATGACTGAGGCCGAGGGCATCACTATTCGAATGCCTTCCACTCGGGCACGCCGACTTCCGGCGGGTGGCCTTTCAGTTCCGGATGTTTGAAGCTCCGCATAAAGAGCCGCTTTGACTCCGGAACGACCGGATCAAAGGTGGTCAAGGCCTGGATCGGTGCGACGGCATCCTGCGTCTTGAGCCGCAACGTCACGATCTGTTGCGGGCGAATGTCGAAGCCGTATTCCGCGCCGGCGGTTCCTGCCGTTGCCTGAGGGCTGAGCGGCGTGCGTTTTTGGCCCAGCAGGTCGGTCAGCGCCGCGGCTTGATGCGGCAGGTTGATCTTGATGCGGGCCCGGCCGGCCAATCCCTTGCACTCCACCATCCGCAGCTCAATTTCGTCTCCGACCCGGCGCAGTGCCTCCACGATCAGGTTATCCGAGGTCTCCACATAACTCGCAGTTGCCTGCAACTTAACCCCGTTGGTCTCCAGCGGGGGCGCATTATAGTCCCACGCCCGTTGCGGGATGCGCGCCTGATTCCAGTCGGATTCGTGCGCCAGCAGGGCGTAGTGGTAGCTTTGCTTCCCCTGGCCACTCATCCAGTCGGTATGCTTGTCCCAGTAGTAGCTATCGCAAACATTGTGGAGGTAAATGATGGCCGTTTTGTTGTCCACTAACTCACGACTGGGCACTCCCCGATCCAGCAGCGCCACTCCGCCTCCGCCCGCCAGGCTGTAATCCGACCAGCGGATGACCGGCACAATCCCATTGTGGTTGCCGCGCTGCTCCGGTTTCAGGGTTGACCATGGAGTCTGAGAAAAGCCGTAGGGAATTCCGCGACGCATTTCGGTAACCGCCTCCGCCAGTGGAAACTTCACGGACACGATCGTCCCGTCCGGAAGATCATTCGTCTCGGTCAGGAAATCGATGCGGGGGGAGTTCTGGTAGAAGCGGATGACGCGGCGGAGTTCTCCCCCGGTGAACGCGGACTTCATCTCCAGGATGGTTGCCAGCGGCCCCGTGCGACACGTCAGTGTCGATTTCTGCTCACTGGAGCTCGTCACCTTCGTGCGCTGCTCACGAACAGGGATGTGATACGCCTGCATATTGATGATCGGGTTCCCTGAAGCGGGAGTTGGGATCTCCGCAACGACCACATTGGCCGCGCCGCCCAAAACCTCCTTGCCGGAAGGCTTCAACTTCAGGCTAAGCAGAGCCCCGGTGCTCCGGTCCACTTTCACCGAATAGAATGGCGTCTCGATCGTTTCCGGAAGCTCCACCTCCTTGGCCGGTGACGGGGCTCCCGGCTGCAACGCCAGGGTCTTCAATCCCAAGGAAGGCAGTTGAGTGCTGACCAGAGCAGTTTTTTCATCTTCCAACATTTGGATCGCGGCGCCGGTGATCACCTTCCCCGCCGGCAACACCAATTTCACGGGATCCTCCCGCTCCCAATTGGAGGGATTAAACAACCCAAGGGCATCTTTGCCTGAACCCAGAATTGCGGGCATCGCTTGCGCGGTTGCCCGCGTGGCGATCCCATCCACGGTCTCGAAGCGGTCGCGCGTATCCCAGGATTTGGGATGGACATAGATCCCGCTGACGCACACCCCCCAGAGCAGACCCCGATCCATGTTCAACGACATCAGGAACCACGCATTCGATAAGTCCTGGGTGGGATAGGCCAGATTCGCCTTGAGGCTGGCAATGGTGGTCAGGGCCTCCGCCGCTTGTAATTCATGCTCGGAACGGCGGTACCATTGCTTTGCCTTGGGTGCATTGACCCAGAAGGCACTCCAACCGTAAATTTTGGAGCCAGTCTTGATGACCTGCAGCGGATATTTTCCG
>JBAZMN010000418.1:0-2857 GCA_041649735.1 Opitutaceae bacterium
CTGGAACACGCGCAAAAGCTACTTCCGGCTGCGCCACGGCCGGGTGCCCTGCCCCTGCCAGAATCCCAGCGACTCCGGCCGCGGCGGAGAGACCGGATGCGACGCCGCGCATTACTGGTATCGATCCTCCCGGTTCCGGCGCGTGTGTCCCTTGCTGGCTGAAACGCCCGATGGTCCGCGTTGTTCGGTGGATGCCGGGGATGTGCGTCCGTTCTGGCGGCGCGCCGCCGCCTATTACCTCGGTGCGGCGGCCGGGATCTATCTCGCCGGCGTGCTCGGCACGTTTGTCTTCCTGCGGATCATCGGGTACCCGCTTTCGCCGCTGACCCTGGCCTGGCCTCCGTGCTGGCATGAGTTGCGGCTCGCGCGCAGCGGGTATTTCGTCGCCAAGGCGCAGCGCGCCCTGACCGCGAACCGCATCAGCGAGGCCATCCTTTCCCTCGACATCGCCCTCCAGAACAATCCCCGCAACTACGGGGTTGGCCTCCAGCTGGCACAGCTCCTTTCGCTCGGGCAGCCCGAACTGGCCGACCGGATTTTTGCCCGGCTGATGCGCGAACACCCGGCGCAGCGGGCGGTCACCGCCGAAGCCTGGCTCCGGTTGCTCCTTGTTCACGGCCGTTTCGTCCGCGCCGCCGAGCTGGCCGGCGGGTGCCTGCGGGAAGATCCTTCCCAACGCCCCGCGTGGCTGCACGTCCTGTTTTTCGCCACCCGCCACTCCGGCGATGACGCGCCCCTGCGCGACCTCGTGGCCGACCAGGCCGCCCGCCTCGAGCCCATCTATGTTGCCCTGATCAACTCCGAGCTGCTCATCCGGCAGGGCCAGGGCTCGAAGCTGTTGTCGGGGCTGACGACGCCGTTGCCACCGGTCGCCGGTTCCTACGGTCCCTATTTTCAGGTCAGTCGCCTCGCCGATCTTGGCCACCCCGCCGAGGCGCTGGCCATGCTCGATCGCTATGCGGCGGCCAAACGCCTGCCCGAGGCCGATGCCTTTCAGCTCCGGCTCGAGGCCCTGGCCGCGCTGGGCCGGGGTGACCTGCTGCGCGCGCGCCTCGAACAGGGCCCGGTCAACGCCCGCGAACTTGAACTTTTCAGCATCAACCTTGTGCGTCACCCGGACATCAGCGTGCTGGCGGCGCTGAACCGGAGTCTGCAGCAATCCAAGCTTCCGGCCGATTCCCAGGCCTACGCCGCGTGGACCGCATACTTCGTGGCCTGTGCCACCATGGACGACGGGGACAAGCTGCACGTGGCCGCCGACATGCTCAAACAGATCTCCGGTTCACGCATGCTCAGGCTGGAGGCGATCGAGAGCTATTTCAAGGATCGGAGCCCCTCCGGGCGGATCGAGAATATCCTGCCCATGCTGCCGGCGCTGTCACTCAACATGATCTATGCGCTCTACGACCGCTATGAGCCCCCGGCCCCGTCCGTCGCGGTCAAGCTCCCGCCGCCGTCATGAGCGCACCATCCACGACCGCCCCCGCCGCCGGCGTGCGCCTCCTCGCCGGCATCAACCTGGCCTTGCTCGGGATGCTGGCGCTGATGTTTTGCGCCTATCTGTGGCCCCAGTGGCGGCACAACCCCGATTTGTCGCACGGCCTCTTCATGCCGGCGGTTTTCCTGCTTCTGCTCTGGGAAAGCCGGCGCATCGGTCCGCCCCGCCATCCCCGGCCGCGGCCATGGATCCTTGCCGCAGTCGCGCTGCCGGCCGTCCTGGCCCTCGCCGGGCTTGCCGCGGCCGGGCTCTTTGCCGTTTCGCTCGGCTGGACGCCCAATCTCGTGGCCTTCACCCTGACCGCGGCGTTCGCCGCCGCGTTGCTGGCCGCCCTGGCGGCATTTTCCCCGGAGCCGTTGCGGCTGATTTCCCTCAACTGGACCGCCTTTGCCGCAGCGGTCTTGTGGCTGCTGGCCGCGCCCATGCCGCCGGGCACCTACGCGACGCTGACGCTCAAGCTCCAGACCTGGATTTCCGGCCATGTGCTCACCGCCCTGCATCTGCTGGGCGTGGCGGCGCGCCAGCAAGGCAATGTGATCGAGCTGGCCAACACCACCGTCGGCGTCGAGGAGGCGTGCAGCGGCATCCGCAGTCTGCTCGCCTGCCTGTACGCCGGACTCTTCTTCTCCGCGCTGCTCGTGCGACGGCCCCTGGCTCGGGTGATCCTGCTGCTCCTCGCCGCGCCGCTTGCCATCCTCATGAATTTCCTGCGCTCCCTGGCGCTGACGCTGCTGGCCAATGACGGCATCGACATCCGGGGGTTCTGGCATGACGCAACCGGATTCGCCATCCTGGGGGTGACGGCCGCTCTGCTGGCCGGCCTGGCGTTTCTGCTGGAACCGAGGCAGCAGGCGACGCCGGCGCCGTCCCGACCGGCGGCTGGTCCGTTTTCCACCGCGATCCCGTATGCCAGCCAGGCGCTGCTCAGCGCCATGCTCCTGCTCGGAGGCGCCTTGGTGCTGTTCTTTTTCCTGCATACCCGTCCCGCACGTCATCCGGATCGCCCGCCCCCCAATCTCGCCGCACTGCTGCCGGCGGCCCCGGCCGGCTGGACCGTCGTCACCACGGCCGGCCTCTACCGCTTTGCCGACACACTGGAGACCAACGATCTTTTCCAGCGAAGTTATTACAAGGGCCCGGCGGAGAATTTCACGCAGATCACCGTTTATCTCGCCTACTGGCCGCCGGGTCAGGCGTCCGTCAGCAGTGTCGCCATGCATACGCCCGATGCCTGCTGGCCGGGTTCGGGCTGGCAGGCTCTGCCGGCGCCGGTCCGGCGCTTCACTCCCACGGTGGGAGGGCAGGTCCTGCCGGGCGCGGAATACCGGCTCTTCACCAACGACGAGATCCGGCAGCACG
>JBAZMN010000419.1:0-2852 GCA_041649735.1 Opitutaceae bacterium
CGGAAAATCATGGAATCCTGAAAGATGGACCATTTTCGCGGGTGCCGGCCAACAATTTCTTGATGGTCGAATCGAGCAGGCAGATGCCGGCTAAGTAGAATGCCCGCTATAGTCGATAGGTAGCCATGGTGCGCCCGGCATCCGGGTCTTCAAACGGAAAGGAACAGCAAATCATGCCGCAGGGGAAAGTTTTAGTTGCTCAGGGCGGAGGACCAACCGCCGTTATCAACCAGTCGATGGCCGGCGTGGTCCTCGAAGCCCGCAAGTTCCGCAACGTCGAACTGGTTTATGGCGCCTATCACGGCGTGTCGGGCATCATCAACGAAGATTTTCTGGACCTCACCCAGGAGACCAGCCACAACATCGAAATGGTCGCCAGTACGCCGTCCTCGGCGCTGGGCTCGACGCGCGACAAGCCCGATCTCAAGTATTGCCACGAAATATTCGAGGTCCTCAAGGCGCACGGCATCGGCTATTTTTTCTACATCGGCGGCAATGATTCTTCGGACACGGTGCGAATCGTCAGCGAGGAAGCGCGACGCGCCAACTATTCACTGCGATGCATCCACATTCCGAAGACCATCGACAACGACCTGGTCGGCAACGATCACACGCCGGGCTTTCCGTCGGCTGCGCGTTTTGTCGCCCAGGCCTTCATGGGAGCAAATCTGGACAACGCCGCCCTGCCGGGCGTTTATCTGGCCGTGGTGATGGGCCGGCATGCCGGCTTTCTGACCGCGGCATCGGCGCTCGGCAAGAAATTCCCGGATGACGGCCCGCACCTGATCTACCTGCCGGAACGAGTCTTCGAAGTCGATAAATTCCTCAGCGACGTTAAGAGTACCTATGACAAATATGGTCGATGCGTGATTGCCGCCTCTGAAGGCATCCACGACAAACAGGGCACGCCGATCATTTCCCAACTAACCAGCCAGGTGGAGCGGGATGCCCATGGCAACATCCAGCTTTCGGGCACCGGCGCGCTGGCCGACCTGCTGTGCGACGAAATCAAGAGCAAACTCGGGATCAAGCGGGTACGCGGCGATACCTTCGGCTATTTGCAGCGCTCGTTCATGGGTTGCGTTTCGGATGTCGACCAGCGCGAGGCCCGCGAGGTGGGCGAGAAAGCCGTGCAGTACGCGATGTGGGGCGATCGCGACGGATCGGTAGCAATCAAGCGCACCGGCTTTTATTCCGTCGACTATCAACTGGTCCCGCTGGACAGCGTGGCAGGTAAAACGCGCGTCATGGAAGACGAGTTCATCGCCGCCAACGGTACCGACGTCACCGACGCCTTCCGGCTGTATCTGCGTCCATTGCTTGGATCCGGTTTGCCTGACGCGTATCGCTTGCGACTCAACAAGGTCGACAAGATCCTGAATTCCGGAAAATAGGCCTCACCATTGCAGTAAGGCAGAAAATCCCCCGAGCCGAGTGGCTCGGAAATCAATCACCAAAGCATATTCCGACATCCCTGCCAGTCTGCAGGGTGTCGCTGTCCAGTGGCACGCCCTTCATGCGACCGGCCACCTCCTCCAGCGCCACATAGTTCACATTGGGAAATCCGAGCGCCACCATGATGCCGGACTGTCCCTCGTCCAGGGCCCTTACCGCGGCAGTGCCGAAGCGCATGGCGGCGAGGCGATCGAACGAAGTGGGGCTGCCGCCGCGCAATAGATGGCCCAGCACAACCACCCGGACGTCCTTGCCGGTTCGGTCGCCGAGGACTTTGGCGACCCGTTCGCCGACGCCCCCCAGCCGCTCGGCATGGCCGATCTCGGCGGGAGCGAGTATCTCCCGGTGGCCATGGATAGGTTCCGCGCCCTCGGCCACCATGACCAGTGAATACATCCTGCCCTCGGCATCCCGAGCGCGAATCTTGGCGGCTACCTTATCCACATCAAAGGGAATCTCGGGGATCAGGATAGCGTGGGCGCTGCCCGCGATGCCGGCGTGCAGGGCGATCCAGCCCGCATAGCGCCCCATGACCTCGACCACCATTACCCGCTGGTGACTTTCGGCGGTACTGTGCAGGCGATCCAGGCACTCCGTGGCAAATGCAACCGCCGTGTCGAATCCGAAAGTAGTGAAGGTCTTGTCGAGGTCGTTGTCGATCGTCTTGGGTACGCCGACAACTCGCAGCCCTTTCTGGTGCAGGGCATTGGCAATAGTCAGAGACCCGTCGCCACCAATCGAAACCAGTGCGTCGATCTCCTTGCGGGCAAAGTACTCAAGAATCTCGCCCGAAAGATCCGTATCCTTGGTCGTGCCGTCGGGCATTTTGATCGGGAAATGCAGGGGATTGCCCTTGTTCGTGGTACCCAGCATGGTGCCGCCTAAATGCCCTATGCCACGTACTTTTTCCCGCGTCAGACGAAACACGCCGCCGTCTGGATAGCGTTCGGGAAAAAGTATGCCGTTAAAGCCATCGCGAATGCCGTAGCACTCCCACCCCCGATTGGCGGCGGCAATCGCCACCGCGCGTATGACGGCATTAAGACCCGGGGCGTCGCCGCCACCGGTGCAAACGGCTATGCGTCGAATGTGACTGGACATGGTGACTCCTGATCTGGGCCCAAGGTCTGTTGCGTCGTCAACTCAGCGCAGCAAACACTGCGGCCTTGATTGCATCGAGCGAACCGACACCGGAAACCTTGCGATGCCTTGGCGCACCCTTGGCACCCGTGGCGGACCACGTCGAGTAATACTCGATAAGCGGCTGTGTTTGACTGTGATACACGGACAGACGCTTCCTGACCGTCTCTTCTTTGTCATCGTCGCGCTGAATCAGCGGCTCACCGGTGACATCATCCTTCCCTTCGACCTTTGGCGGATTGAAAACCAGGTGATAG
>JBAZMN010000420.1:0-2850 GCA_041649735.1 Opitutaceae bacterium
GACATCGAAGGTGGCCAGCAGCTGGCGGTACTCCTGCAGCTTTTCCTCGTCGGGATCGTCGTGGACGCGGTAGAGCGAGGACAGGCGGTGCTCCCGGGTGACGCGCGCGACGGCCTCATTGGCGGCCAGCATGAACTCCTCGATGAGCTGGTGGCTCTCGTCCTGCTCGATGCGCTCCAGGCGGTCGGCGTAGCCCTGTTCGTCGACGAAGATCTTCACCTCGGGCATGTCGAGGTCGAGGCTGCCGGCGCGCATGCGCTCACGGCGCAGGCGCGCGGCGAGATCCCAGAGCTGCCGGATCCAGCGCTGCAGGTCGGTCAGCTCGTTGCGACCGAGCGCGGACAACGCCCGGCCGGTGGCGCCGGTCTGGTGGGCCGGTGGCGCCGGCAGGCGGCGGATCTTGTCGAGGCTGTCCTCCCGGAGCAGGGCATAAGCCTGATGATAGGTCAGGCGCTTGCGGCTGCGGATGACGGTGTTGGCGAACTCGGTCGCGTGCAGCCGGCCCTTGTGGAAGGTGAGCAGCGCCGCCTTCGTCAGGCGGTCCTCGGCTTCGACGAGGCTGCAGAGGCCGTTGGAAAGTTTCTCGGGCAGCATCGGCACGACCGTGCCGACGAGGTAGGTGGAGTTGCCGCGGCGCTGCGCCTCGCGGTCGAGGGCGGTGCCGGGCCGCACGTAGTTGCTGACGTCGGCAATATGGACGCCCACGCGCACGTCGCCGTTGGGCAGGGTCTCGATGGACAGGGCGTCATCGAAATCCTTGGCGTCGTCGGGATCGATGGTGAAGGTCGGCACGTCGCGATAGTCGCGCCGTCCGGCGAGCTCCCGCGGGCTCACGCGGGCGGGGAGGGCGGCGGCCTCGCGCAGCACGTCGTCGGGAAACACCGGCTCGAGGCGGTATTTCAGGTAGATGGCGGCCAGCTCGGCGCGAGGCTCGTGGGTGCGGCCAAGCCGGGCGGTGATTTCGCCCTCGGGATTGACGTGGCGCTGCTTCCACTCGTGGAGCTTGACCACGACCTTGTCGCCGACGGCCGGCACCGGACGCAGGCCGGACTTGGCCGGGTCGGGCACGTAGATGTCGTGGATGAAACGCGGGTCGTCGGGGACAACGTAGAAAAAGAGTTTCGTCCGCTGCAGATTGCCGGTGAGGGTCTCATGCCCGCGCTCGAGGATGCGGATGACGCGGCCGGTGGGTTCGCCGCCGGGACGGTTGCCCCGCGGGCGGGTGAGTTCGTCGCCGAGCCGCACGACGACCTTGTCGCCGTGCATGGCCACACCGGCGTCCTCGGCGGCGATCTGGATGTCGGGTCTTCCCGGCCCGGTGGCGCGGCCCTCGGGGATGAGATAGGCGGAGCCGCCCTGGCGGAACTGGATGCGGCCGGTGACGAGGTCGGCGTCGCGCGGCAGACAAAGCCGGTCCTGCTTGATCCGCACGATCTCGCCGGCGGCCAGCAGCCGGCGGACCTCGAAGGCGAGCGCATCGCGCTCCCGGCGGGCGAGTCGGAGCGCCTGGGCGATCTCGAGTTCGGTCAGGGGCGCATAATTGGCCGCCCGGAGCAGGGCCAGCAGACGTTCGCGAAGCTTCATGGGAGGAGAAAGGACATGGGTTTCAAACCGCCGGGCATCGCAGCCACGCGCAGGAGGCCGTGGCGATCGAGTCTCCTGGCCGGGCTCGCAGCCCTGGGCTTGTGCAGGGCGGGCGGTGTTGTCCCGCTGGCAGGACTCCTGGCAATGACGGTTGAAATCTACGGTAGCGGCAAACGGCCGCATCCGCAAATGATTAATCGGGCCGAACCTGGAGAGGTTAAAACCTGGTGCCGGCGGCCGCTTTCGGCTGGCTAGCCGCGGGGCCATCGATAGATTTCCAACATGAAGATTGTTCACGCCGCCAGCGAACTCTACCCGTATGTGAAGACGGGCGGGCTGGCCGATGCCGTCGGTTCGCTTGCCGCCACGTTGGCCGATAAAGGGCACGACGTATCGGTCTTCGTGCCGGGCTACCGCGCCGCCCTCGAGCACAAGGAAGTCGTCCGCGCCGAGCAGCGGCTCGGGCTGCGGGTGGAAATGGGTGACCGGATCTACGCCGGCGACGTGCGCGTGCTGCCGGTCAAGAAGGGCCTGACCGTCTATTTCATCAGCCGCGAGGAGTTCTTCGACCGCCGCCAGCTCTACGGCAACGGCGAACGCGACTACGAGGACAACGACGCGCGGTTCGTGTTTTTTTGCAAGGCCGTGGTCGAGGTCATGCGCATCGCGGAAATCCGCGCCGACATTGTGCACGGGCACGACTGGCAGGCGGCGCTGCTGCCGCTCCTCCTGCGCTTCGAGGAGCGCCGGAGCGGGGTGGCCCTGGCGATGAAGACGGTGTTCACCATCCACAACATCGCATTTCAGGGGCTTTTCCCGATGCGCTCCTTCGCGCTCACCAACCTGCCCGACGAGCTCCTCGGCATCGACGGTTTCGAGTATTACGGCCAGATCAACCTCCTGAAGGGCGGCATCCTTTTCTCCGACCGCGTGATGACCGTGAGCCCGCAATACGCCCGGGAGATCCAGACGCCCGAGTTCGGGTGCGGCCTCGAGGGCGTGGTGGGGACCCGGACGGAGGATCTGGTGGGATTGCTCAACGGCATTGACACAAGGGTCTGGAATCCCGCCAAGGACCGGCTGCTGCCGGCCCGGTATGCGGCGCACGACCTGACGGGCAAGTCCGTCTGCCGGGCGGCCCTGCTCAAGCAGCACGGCATGGACGAGGGCTACCGGGGTCCCATCTTTGGCATGGTATGCCGGCTGACACAGCAGAAGGGGCTTGATCTCCTCCTGGCGGCGCAGGAGTTTTTTGCGCAGCAGGAC
>JBAZMN010000421.1:0-2849 GCA_041649735.1 Opitutaceae bacterium
CCTGTTTCGAGGAGGCGGAGCGCACGGTCCACCGCGACGGGCATGTCGAGGTGATGAAGGCCTACTACTCGGTCCCGCCCGAGTACACCCGCCGGATGGTGTGGGCACGCTGGGACAACCGGTTCGTGCGCATCTTCAACGGCCGTTTCACCCAGATCGCCGCCCATGCCCGTTGCGAACCCGGCCGCTTCAGCACCGCCGCCGGTCATGTACCACCGGAGAAGATCAACGGCATCGAACGCGGCGCTGACTGGATGCTGCGGCGCCTGCGCCATGTCGGCCCCCACACGGACGCCTGGGCACGGGCCATGCTGGGCAACCGGGGCATCGAGGGACTGCGTCCCCTGTACGGACTGCTCAACCTGACTGAACGGTTGCGCCCGCGGCAGTTGGAGGAAGCCTGCCGCAAGGCTCTGGACGCCCAGCAGTTCAGCCTGCGGGACATCCGCAAACTGGCCGCCAGTTCTGCCGAGCAGCCGACGTTCGCTTTCCTGGACCATCATCCTCTGATCCGTCCTGTCGCCGAGTACGGCGCGCTGGTCGCCTTTCCCACAGATGATCCTTCACCGTTTCAGTCCGATGTGGTCACCGCCGGACCGGAACCCGGAACCGGAGTTGCCCACAGCCGTCCGCTCGGCTCCGACGAGTTACTTGCGACCCATTCTCGCCTTCTCGTCCGTCTATGGACAACTCCGGAATCCGAACCCGCCCATCCGCCTGCCGAACACGCAAAGGAGCAACGATGAACCCATCACTTCAGACCTCGCTCAGACAACTGCGACTCTCCGGCATGAGCACCACGCTGGACGTGCGACTGCAGGAAGCCGGGGCCAACCGCCTCACCCACGAACAGTTCCTGGAACTGATCGTCCAGGACGAGATGGCCGTACGGGCCGAGCGACGCATCAGCGCCCCCCGGGCGCTGACGCTGCCCGATCATATTCTGGGTGAAACTCTGGGTGGAGGTGCGGGACTCCTTTCGTGTGTTACGATTGGTTGGGTTTCCAAACACCGAAAGGAGTCACCGCGATGAAAAAGTGCAGCAAGAAGAACAGTCGTGCAAGCGGTCGTGGGACGGAATCGCAGTTTGAGGTGGTCCACCCTGATGCCGCGGGCCTCGACGTGGGGGGCAGCGAGATGTGGGTGTGTGTGCCGGAGGGGCGGGCCGAGTCGTGCGTTCGCCAGTTTGGTACAGATACCGTGGAATTGGAGGCGATAGCGGCCTGGCTGGAGCAGTGCGGTGTAACGACGGTAGCGATGGAGTCGACCGGCGTATACTGGATCCCGTTGTTCCAGATTTTGGAGAACCACGATCTGGAGGTCTGCCTGGTGAATGCTCGGCACGTGAAGAACGTGCCGGGGCGGCAAAAGACAGACCGCTTGGATTGCCGGTGGCTGCAGAAGCTGCACGCGTGCGGCCTGTTGTCCGCTTCCTTCCGACCGCCGGCCGAGGTCTGTCGGTTGCGATCCTATGTGCGGCACCGCGGTAATCTGGTCCGCGCGATGGGCAAGCAGGCGCAGTACATGCACAAGGCCATGCGGGAGATGAACGTGCTGCTGGACCAGGCCGTTTCGGATGTGACCGGCCAAACCGGGATGCGGATCATGGACGCGATCATCGCCGGAGAGAGGGATCCGGCGAAGTTGGCTGGCCTGGCCAGTCCACGGGTGAAGAAGAGCGCCGAACAGATCGCCCGGGCTCTTCAGGGCGACTACCGTCCCGAACACCTGTTTGTGCTGAAGCATGCCCTGCAAGCGTATCGTTTTCTCCAGGACCAGATTCGCGAGTGCGACCGTGAGACCGAGCAGTACCTGGCCGAGCTGGAGAAAGCCCAGGGCCGTGAGGAGGTGGCATTGCCGGAGAGCGGACTGACGGGCCGCGAAAAGCGCCGGGGCAATGCGCCGGAGTACGACGTGCAGGCATACCTTTACCGGATGCTGGGCATCGACCTGACCCGCGTCCCCAGCATAGGCGCCGCAACAGCCCAGGCGTTGGTCTCCGAAACCGGTACCGACATGAACCGTTGGCCGACGGCAAAGCATTTTGTGTCCTGGCTGAACCTGTGTCCGGTGCCCAAGGTCAGTGGCGGCAAAGTCATCGGCTATACGCGTCGACCTGGGCAGAACCGGGCTGGTCAACTGTTCCGTCAGGCCGCGTCGACCCTGAAGAACAGCGCCTCGTGGTTAGGGGTCTTCTTCCGGCGGATGAAGGCCAGGCTCGGCGGTAACTCCGGGACCAAGGCCGCGGCGCACAAACTGGCCCTCATCTACTACCGGATGATGAAAACGCGTACCGAATACCGCGAACTCGGCAGCGGGGAATACGAGGCGCGCTTTCTGCAGCGGCAAGTCCGCAACCTCCGCCGTCGGGCCCGGCAGCTCGGGCTAGAACTGGTGTCCCAAGGCACCGTGCAGGCCGAATCTCCGATCTGAGTAGGGGCGTGTAGTAGTCATCCGCATGCATGAGATGTTCGACAACCTCCATCCGTTTCCGGGAGTCTGCAAAAAGGCCGCTTTGACACTGGTGTCCCTCGCCGCCGAGGATCCCCGTGCGTCAGCATGGTTGCCTGCGTTCATGGGTTATTCACTGGTGAAGCCGCCCATGGCGGCTATCCCGCATGGGAGATTAGTCAGTCTCCAACGCAGGCGCGGGCTCCCCAACCCCCCGGAGTTGCCCATGCAAACGTACTCTTAAGGGCACCGACCCACAAAATGCCGCCCGTGGCGACGCGCGAGTTTCATGGGAGTCGTGGGTGGGAACGCACGTGGGACGAACTCCGGCCGAGTCCCGCCCGTCGGGCGGGATAGGGAGCGGTCTCCGGGAAGCAGCTTGCTACCACGCGCGGCTC
>JBAZMN010000422.1:0-2848 GCA_041649735.1 Opitutaceae bacterium
AGTCGCGCGCAGACCCAGGCCTTGGTGGCCTGGTCAGCCACCAGCACGGCCGCCGCCAGCAGCAGCAGCCAGCGATAGGCGAAAATGCGCTGGCGGTGCGTTCGCGGCGGCACGGCGGCGGGCGACGGGACAAATGGCGTGGCCTCGGGGCCAGGCGGAGGGGATGTCATTCTTCGGGCTCTTCCTCGGCAAGCTTGCCGCCCCCTTCTTCCGTCGTGGTGTCGGCGAAGATGCCGGCGCGCTGCACGGAGCGATGCTTCGTCTTTTCCAGCTCCTTTTGCGCCTCGGCGGAATACCGGGTGAATGGCACGGCGAGCAGGCGGTCCCGGCTGATGGGCTTGCCGGTCAGCTCGCAAATGCCGTAGGTGCCGTCGCGGATGCGCTTGATGGCGGCCTCGACCTCGGACAACGCCTCCTGTTCGCTGGAGACCAGGCTGAGGGCAAAGTCGCGGTCAAAGGTGTCGGTGCCGGCATCGGCCATGTGCTGGCCATAGCCGGAGAGATCGCCGGCATCCTCCTTGGCCGAGCGCTTGAGGGTTTCCTCGGCGTGCAGGCCCAGGGACTCGAGCACGTGGTTGCGCAGATCGACCAGCAGTTTGTAATACCGGCGGTATTTCTCGGGCACGTCCGTCGCTTCGCCCTCGTCCGCCGCCGGTTTCTTGCTCTTGTGGGGATTGAAGCCAAGAATATCGGAGAGGGAGGCGGCTTTGATATGATTGGGAATCGAAGGACGGCTCGCCCCCTTCTGCGGCTGGCCGGCCTTGGCGGCGTCCTTGGCGGGCCGGCTGGCGGCGGTGCCGGCGGACTTGGCCGACTTCTTTTCGTTCTTCTTCGCAATTTCCCGCACCTCATCGAGGCTGAACGCGATGGGTTTGGTGGCCTTGCGCTCCAGCAGCCGGCGTTTGAGGTCGTTTGTTTTCGCGGATCCCCCGTGGGAGGCATGGGCGGCGCCGGTGGCAGCCGGCCTGGCGGCAGGAGCCTTCTTCGCCGCCGGGGCGGTTTTCCGGACCGGACCGGGCTTGGCGGGTTTCTTGGCGGAGGCGGGCTTTTTATGTTGGGCCATGATGGGTAAGGAGGTTCAGGGTTGGAAGGACTAGGCGCCGAGGGCGGTGGTGCAGCGGGGACAAAGATCGCCGTGGCTGGTGGACTGAAGCGCCGGCACCCAGCGCCAGCAGCGGGGACAGCGCACGAAGTCCAGTTCCCGGGCATGCCGGGCGGTGATCGCAAGCGCGGCCCCCGGAACCGGGGAGAGACCGACGTGCGACACGATGAAAAGTTCCGGCAAAAAATCGCGATGCTTTTCGAGCAGGCGGAAGACGGGATCGTCAGCCGCGCCGGTGAACGTCACGGCGGCGTCGAGCGCCTTGCCGATCGTGCCGGCCTGCCGCAGGGCCTCGAGCCGTTCGTTGACGGCGGCGCGCACGGCGAGCAGGCGTGTGACTTCGCCGTCGATGTCGGCCTCGTTCCAGACCGCGGGTGCCTCGGGCCAGTCCTGGAGGTGAACCGAGCCGCGGGTGTACTCGACGCCGGCCGCGGCAAACGACCAGGCTTCGTCAGCCGTGAAGGTGACGATCGGCGCCAGGATCCGGACGAGGGCCTGGATGATGTGATGGAGGGCGGTCTGCGACGAGCGGCGCAACGGGTCGGCGGCTCCCAGCGTGTACAGGCGGTCCTTCAGGATGTCGTGATAGGTGGCCGAGAGGGTGACCGCGCAGAACTGGTTGCAGAGCTGGTAGACCTTGTGGAACTCGTAGGCCTCGTAGGCCGCCGTGCCTTGCCGCAGCAGTTCGGCCGTCTGGTGCAGGGCCCAGCGGTCGAGCGTGTCCAGCTGGCCGACCGGCACGGCGTCAACCGCCGGGTTGAAATCGAACAGGTTGGAGAGCTGAAAGCGGAAGGTGTTGCGGACGAGGCGGTAGGTTTCGCCGACGTGTGAGAGAATCTCCTTCGAGATCGGGATATCGTCGCGGAAATTCTGCGAGGCGATCCACAGGCGCATCACGTCCGCGCCGTACTCGGCGATGTAGGCGTCGCTGGTCTGCGGCTTTTCGTAGGTGTTGCTTTTGGAAATCTTCTTGCGCTCCTCGTCGACGATGAAGCCGTGGGTGAGCACCGTCCGGTAGGGCGCGGCCCCGTGGGCGATGACGCCGGTCCAGAGCGAGGACTGGAACCAGCCGCGGTGCTGGTCGCTGCCCTCAAGGTAAAGGTCGGCCGGCCAGTCCGTGCCGCCGCGCCGGCGGCGGAGCGTGGCGGCGTGGGTGGAGCCGGAATCGAACCAGACGTCGAGCGTGTCGCGGCCGCAGGTCAGCTCGCCGGGGGTGGGCCAGCCGTCCGGGAGTTTCACGCCGGCGAGCAGCCGCTCCGGCGTGGCGTCGAACCAGAGATTGGAGCCGTGTTCCCCGATCCGGTCGGCGATCTCGCGCACGACCCGGGCGTCGAGCCAGGCCTTTTTCTGCGCATCGAAGAACGCGGGGATGGGCACGCCCCAGGCGCGCTGGCGGCTGATGCACCAGTCGGGCCGCGATTCGACGGCGCTGCGGATGCGGGCCTCGCCCCACGCCGGCACCCACTGCACCTTGCCGATGGCATCGAGCGCGGCCTGGCGGGCGCCGCCCTTGTCGAGCGACACGAACCACTGGTCGACGGCCCGGAAGACAATCGGGGTCTTGGAGCGCCAGCAGTGCGGATAGCTGTGGGTGAGGGAATGCTTTGCCAGCAGTGCGCCGGCGGCCGCGAGCTTTTTCAGCACGGCCACGTTCGCCGGCGAGGTGTGCTTTTTGGCCAGGTCGTCGACCGATTCGAGGGTGGTCAGACCGACGAGGTCGGCGGGGATGCGGCCGTCGTCGACGTA
>JBAZMN010000423.1:0-2848 GCA_041649735.1 Opitutaceae bacterium
CAAGCGCGAGCGATACAACGTCCATCTGTATCCCTGGCACGGCTTCGCCAACGAGTCCATCTACTACGACGAGGCGGTGGCCTCAAACTTCAGGCAGCGCCCCCGGCCCCTCGCGGAAAAATTGCTGGATGTGGCCCGCCTGGTTGACCTCGGGATCTTTCGCAGCCTGCCGCAGTACGCCAAGCGGCTCGTCCATGATCATGCCGGGCTGCAACTGGCCGCGCTGTACTCCCGGGTGTTGGCGCCGAATCCGGCCTTGGATGCCGCCCCGGATCCGGATTACGCCGAACTCGGTCCAAACTACACCTTTGACAATTTCTTCCTCGGGAAGGCGATGGGGCATGCCGTGACCAACGGCCGAGTGACCGCCTCCGGCACGCGGCCGGTGTTCAAATTCTACCACCTGTCCGGCCTGCATGTTCCGGTCAGGATGGACCGGGACTTCCATTACGGGCACTACGACTACACCCGGGCCAATTTCAGCCAGCAGGCCGAGGCCTATGCCAGGATCATAGGGGCGTTCCTGGATGAGCTGAAGCAGCTGGACCTGTATGACAACTCCATGATCATCATCCTCGGGGACCATGGCAGCGGCCGGGCCCCGGAACTGCACACCAAGCCCACCTCGCCGGAACGCACCGATGTGCTCAACCGCACGGCGGTTCGCAATGATTTCCAACGCGACAAGGCCCGCGGCATCCCCCTCCTGCTGGTCAAGCGCTTCGGCGAAAAGGGGGGCCTCAAGGCTTCCCGGGTGCCCGCCTCCCTGGTCGACCTGCCGGCCACGGTGCTGGCGGAGCTAGCCATCAAGCGCCCCCCGGTTGAGGCCCTGGCGGGCCGGCCGGAATTTCACGGCACGTCCGTGTTCGCCCTGCGGGAGGATGAGCCCCGCCTGCGCTACTACGGCGCCATGCGCTGGGCGGGGGAAAAAAGCGATTACGTGAACCCGATCACGCTGTATCGCGTCGACGGTTTCAGCTGGGCTGATGAGTCATGGTCCTTTGTGCAGGTCCTCGAGCCCAAGAAATGACCGGGGACCGGCCACCTCCACGCTATTTCTGCAGCGTGGCCTTGAAGGCCTTGATCTGGTCGGGGCTGCCGAGCACCAGCACGTTGTCCCCCGTGTAGAGCCGCTCGTCCCCGCGGGGATTGAGGATGCGCCGGCCGGCGCGGTTGATGCCCGCCACCTGGAGGCCGAAGGCCCTGCCCAGCGCGAGGTCGGCCAGGGTGCGGTCATGCAGGCCGCAGCCCGGCGGCAGCTCGATGGATTCCATGCGCACCTCGTCGAAGTTGGACGTCACGGGAGCACCCGAGGCGCGTTGCAGGAATTCCTTGCCGGCGGCCACCTGCTCGCCCGTGCCCAGCAGCAGCACCTTGTCGCGCGGATACAGGATCATGTCGCCGGTCGGGTTGCCCACCATCACGCCCTGCCGCTCCACGCCGGCCACGGTGCAGCCGAACTTCGTGCGCAGGGCCAGCTCGCCGAGGGTGCGACCGCGGCAGTCGGCCAGGTCGGGCAGCATGCAGTCCACCAGCGCGAGGTTCCAATCGCCGTGGGGCGCCATCCAGGGCGCGGTGGTGCCCGTGAACTTCTGGTCACCCTGCGTGAGCATCTCCTCCAGTTCGACCTCCAGCAGGCTGTGCCAATAGACCAGCCGCCGGCGCAGCACGATGAAGCCGAGCACCACCACCAGCAGGGCCACGGCCGGCAGCCACCGCGCCGCGCCGCCGATCGGCAGCACCGCGCCCAGCCACAGGAACAGCAGGAGGCCCGCTCCGGACTTCAGCCCGGTCTCGATCACCGGCGCCAGGCGGGCCGCCTTGGGCTGCCCCTGGGTGAGCACCTGGGCATACAGCAGCGCCAGCGCCGAGATGTTGCGCCAGATCGCCACCACGGGCGCGAGCGCCACCAGCACCAACCCGCTCCAGAAGATCACCTCCGCCCCGCGCGGAAACCGGCTGTGCACGGGCAGGTAGTCGCGCACCAGCCCGAACATCTGCTCGGAAAACACGATCAGGCCGGACACCAGCAGGATCTCGACGCCGATCTGCATGAAGCGCTTCTTGCTGAGCTGCCACAGCACGCTCTGGCGCTCCCGCTGCTGCATGCGCTCGAGCAGGCGGTGGTAGTAGTTCTCCAGGTCGGCCAGCCAGCCGGGCCGGCGGCCCGACACCCAGTCGCCGACGGCCTCCGCCCGCCGGGCCAGCAGCGGGCTGGCCAGCGTGGTCAGCAGCGACACGCCCACGGCGAGCGCCTGGAACTTCGCCGGCAGCGCCCCGGCCGCCACGCCCAGCTGCGCGATGATGAAGGAAAACTCGCCGAGGGCCGTGACGGACAGGCCCACGCGGAGCGATTCGCGGGTCGAGCCGCCGATGAGCAGCACGCCCGTGCTCACCGCGATCGGCCGGGCCACCAGCGCGAAGACCGCCACGCCCAGGATCAGCAGCCAGGAGTCCAGCGCCGCCCGCAGGTCGATCAGCATGCCGATGGACACGAAGAACACCGCGCTGAACACATCGCGCATGCCGTCGAAGGCGCGCGCGATCTGGGTCTTGTTGGGCGTCTCCGCCACGATGGCCCCGAGCATGAAGGCGCCGAGCGCCAGCGAAAAGCCGGCCCGGTCCGCCATCCAGGCCAGCACAAACAGCAGGCCGGCGACCACGATCGTCGGCAGTTCCTCCCCCGCGCTGACGCTGAGTTTCTTCAGCAGCCACGGCACGATCAGCAGGCCGCCGATGCCCGCCAGCACGATGAAGGCGCCCAGCAGGCCCAGGGTCAGGCCCACGCCCCCCTTCGCCTCGCCGATCTGCACGAGGGAGTTGAGAATCGCCAGCATCACGATGGCCA
>JBAZMN010000424.1:0-2848 GCA_041649735.1 Opitutaceae bacterium
GATGATGATCGGCGCATTCCGGTCGCGCAGTCAGGGTGGAAAAACGCGCCTTTTCACCCAGATCCGTGAGCACCACCTCGGTCCAGTGATCCGGGCTGCGCGTGGCATCACCACCGCAGAGGTGCAACGCCAGGTGATGGGGCTCGGGGCCCTCCGACCGGATATCCATCTCCCCCACCAGCACCACGTCCTTGTCCTTGACGGCCGGGTGGCTCAGCAGGCCGTTATGCCCCACCCGACCCCGCGCCGTGATTTCCAGCCTGCCTTCGTGCAACTCAACGGCCGTGGCTTGGGGATCCTCCTGCCAGATGCTCCAGGACTGGGTATCGATGTGGTCGGCCTCGAAATCATCGACGAGGAGGGCTCCCCGTTCGATCAGGCGGATGCCGGTCACCGCATGGATGGGGCCCTGCGGCTGGGTGGCCACCGGCGCCCAGTTGGGGCCCGTACCGGATGTGGAGTTCGCCGCCCGAAGCGGAGCCTGCGCCCGGGGTGCAACCACGCTCGCCGCCAGCATACCGGCCCAAAGGAAAGAACAAACGCGCGGGGATTTCATGTTTTCCTGGAGGGAGTAACCCAAAGCTGGTTCCTGGGTCTCAAATGTCGAATTCTATCTTGCCGTAGTGAAAAAGTATCGCCTTACCCTTGCCGGGTGAGCGAAATGAGCACCCCTTTCACGCCTCTTTGGTTGAGCGGGCCGAGTGATTCTCAAAACCGATCCCATCGATGCATCTTCCCCATCCGCTGAACACTGATCCGCCCGATCTCGGCCAAGGCGTATCCCGGCGACAAGTCCTCGGCACCCTCGGGGCTCTCCTCCTGCCGTGGGACTTGGCGCGCGCATCATCTCCCTCCACGGCCGAGCCGCCGCCGGCCTCACCGGCGCCCAGCCTTGCCGCCAATACGGCGGCCATGCCGCTGCAGCCCGATCTGCTTAACCTATATCCCATCATCGAGGAAACGGCGCGGATGAACGCCCCGCGGCTCTCGTACCTCGAAGATCGGTGGTCCGATCTCGGCGAGTGGCAGCGGACGGCCCGGCCGGTTCTCCTGGACCGGCTGGGTTACCAGCCCGCGGTGCCTCCGGTCGTGGCCGAGTTGCTGCGCCGAGAACGCCGCGAGGGCTTCACCTTGGAGGTGCTCACGCTTTCCGCCACGCCGGCCTATCGGATTCCGGCCCGGGTGCTGGTTCCCGAAGGCCCGTCCAAGCGCCGGCCGGCAGTGGTTGCGTTACACTGTCATGGCGGCAGCTTCGTATGGGGGCATGAGAAAATTCTGTCCAGCCCCGATGACTCGCCCGTCCTGCATGCCTACCGCCAGGAACTGTATGGCGGACGCGCATGGGCCGAGGTGCTGGCGCGCCGCGGCTACGTGGTGATCGTGATCGACGGCTTTTATTTCGGCTCCCGGCGCTTGCAGGCCGAAAAGCTTGATCCCGATCTGGTCTACTATCTCGAAACCCGCGAGTATTACCGGATCTGTCGGACGGCCCAGCCAGGTTCGCCCGAGTGGGTAGCTGCCGCCAACGCCTTCAGCTACTATTATGAGCATCTGACCGCCAAGTCCATTGATGCGACGGGCGCAACCTGGCCCGGGATCCTTCTGTGGGATGATATGCGGACGGTGGACTATCTGCTCACGCGACCAGATGTGGATCCCGAACGGATCGGTTGCGCCGGCTTGTCGGGTGGAGGCTTCCGCTCTGCATTGCTCGCCGCCGCCGATCCCCGGGTCAAGGTCGCCTCGGTGACAGGTTGGATGCCGGTCATGGATCAGTTGCTGCGCAACCACCTGCACTATCACTCCTGGATGACTTTTATCCCTGGCCTGTACCGTTCCCTTGACACGCCCGACATGGTCAGTCTGCACGCCCCCAATGCCCTGCTCGTCCAGCAGTGCACGGCGGACGGTCTCTACCCGATGCCCGCGATGGAGGCGGCCGTGGAGAAGCTCCGGAAAATCTACGCCAAGGCGGGGGCCCCGGAGCGATTCCTCGGCAGTTTCCACGCGGTCCCCCACTCTTTCACGCCCCCCATGCAGGATGAGACTTTCGCGTGGTTCGATCGGTGGCTGTGAACCGCCGGCTTCGTTACCCCACATGAAATTCCACCCAGCTACAGCGCTCCGATTCCGACTGCTGCTTTTGACTGCCGCGGTGGCGGCCAGTCTGGCTTACGCCGAGGAGGTGCGGCCGGAGGCACCGTTTCCCATGCCGGCGATCCAGTTGCCCTCCTTTCCGGAGCGCGACTTCCGCATCACCGACTACGGCGCGGTGGAAGGCGGCGAGGCTGACAACACGCTGGCGCTCCGCCAGGCGATCACCGCCTGCCATGATGCAGGCGGCGGCCGGGTGGTAGTCCCGCCGGGAACCTGGCTCACCGGCGCAATTCACCTGAGGAGCAATGTCAACCTCCACCTTGCTGAAGGGGCGGTGCTTTTATTCAGCGATGATCCGAAGGACTATCTGCCGGCGGTCCAGTCCTTCTGGGAGGGATTCGAGTGCTACAACTACTCACCGCTGATTTATGCCTTCGGGTGCGAGAATGTGGCCCTCAGCGGCAAGGGCACGCTTCGGCCGCGCATGGGCACCTGGACCCGCTGGTTCGCGCGCCCGCCGGCTCATCTGGAAGCCCTCAAACAGCTCTACAACCTGGCGGCCAGAGGCGTGCCGGTCGAGCAGCGCCAGATGGCCGTGGGCGAGAATAATATGCGGCCGGATTTCGTTCAGTTCAACCGCTGCCGCCGCGTGCTCGTCGAGGACATCCGGCTGCGGGAAAGCCCCTTCTGGTGCCTCCATTTGGCGCTTTGCGAAGGGGCGGTTGTCCGACGGGTCGACTTCTCGGCGCAT
>JBAZMN010000425.1:0-2842 GCA_041649735.1 Opitutaceae bacterium
GGTCGTCCCGTCGTCCTTGTGCTCAACATGATGGATCTGGCGGAAGCCGCGGGACTCAATCTGCGCATAGCCCGTCTCGAGCATGCGCTGGGAATTCCGGTCATCCCCTGCGAAGCAGCCAACGGCAGGGGCATCCTTGAGCTCCGCCTGGCCATGAGTCGCATTGACCTGCCGCTGTCGCGACATAGCTGGGATATTCCCGCGCCCATTGCTCCCGCCGTCTCCGAGCTGCAGGCTGCACTGGTCGAACATGACGGCAAGCAACCGCTCATCGCCCGGGCGGAGGCGCTCCTGCTTCTCACCGATCAAGATGCGGTGCGTGTTGCCGGCTCGACTCCGCTCAGCGCACCCACCACGGCGATTCTTGTCGCTTGGAAAAAACGTTGGGAAGGAGAGGGCATTGATTGGTCGGGCGCACTCGTGAACAGCCGCTACGAAAGCATCGGGCGTTTGTGCGCCGAGGTCGTGCAACGCACCGGTCGCGCGGGTCCGGCCATATCCGACCGTATCGACGGGGTGGTCGTGCATCCCCTGTGGGGCTGGGTGGTGCTTGGAGGCGTGATGGCGGTGCTGTTCCTCTCGATATTTACGCTCGCGGAGTATCCGATGAACTGGATCGACGCACGGGTGGCTGCGCTTGGCGGTTGGGTGAAGGACCTGATGCCCCCGGGCGACCTGCGCGACCTTGTCACCGGCGGTGCGATCGCAGGGGTGGGGGGCGTGGTGGTCTTCCTGCCGCAGATCCTGATCCTGTTCTTTTTTCTCGGCCTGCTCGAGAGCACCGGCTACATGGCGCGCGCGGCCTTTATCATGGACCGCCTGATGAGCCGGGTCGGCCTCAACGGCAAATCGTTCATCCCGCTGCTCAGCTCGTATGCCTGTGCGATCCCCGGCATCATGGCCACGCGCACCATTGAGGACCCCAAGGACCGGTTGGTGACGATCCTCGTGGCGCCACTGATGAGCTGCTCGGCGCGGCTGCCGGTCTATTTGCTGATGATAGCCGCGCTGCTGCCCGGCAGCCAGGTTTCGGTCGGTGCGAAAGTCGGTCTGATGCTGCTCATGTATGCGCTGGGCACGCTGGGCGCGTTTGGCTTCGCCTGGCTGTTTAAAAAATGCCTGCTCAAGGGCGAACCCCCGCTCATGATCATGGAGCTGCCGCCTTACCGCCTGCCGCGCCTGAAGGATGTGCTGCTGCACATGCTGGAACGTGCGGGCCTCTTTCTGCGCAAGGCGGGCACCATCATTCTCGGCATTTCGATCGTGCTGTGGTTTCTCACCACCTATCCCAGGCATCCGGGCCATGCGACGCCGCAGGAACAGATCGCGCATAGCTTCGCCGGCGCGGCGGGCCACGTGCTCGAGCCGGCCATCAAGCCGCTGGGCTTCGACTGGCGCATCGGGATCGGCCTGATCAGTTCGTTTGCGGCGCGCGAGGTTTTTGTCAGTTCACTGGCGGTGGTATTCAGCGTCGATCACTTCGATGGAGGGAAGCATGCGGACATCGCTCCCTTGCGCAGTTCGCTGGCCGCCGCCGTGTGGCCGGATGGAACCCGGCTGTTCACTCCGCTCGTCTGTCTCACCCTCATGATTTATTATGTTTTTGCCATGCAATGCATGAGCACGGTGGCCGTGGTGAAGCGCGAGACCAACTCCTGGCGCTGGCCGCTTTTCCAGATCGCATATATGACGGGCACCGCCTGGCTGGTCTGCTTTGTCGTTTATCAGACCGGACGGGCGTGGGGATTTTAATCCCGCCCGCCTGGCAATCCTCCCTGACCGGGTTATTATTACTTGATGACTTCCACCTGGCAGACCATCAGTGCGCTCCTGATCGTCGCGCTTGCCGCGGCATGGCTGGTGCGTACAGCCGTGAAAAAAGGCAAGACGCCGGGCTGCGGCAGCGAGGGTTGCGGTGCACTCAGCCCGGACGTCCGGGCTTTGCGCAAAAAGCTCGGGAAAGAGTAGAGCCCGCTGTTGCATGGCGTGGGCACAACGACCTTTCCCTCAAGATAATCATTTATG
This sequence comes from Opitutaceae bacterium, assembly GCA_041649735.1. GTDB lineage: Bacteria > Verrucomicrobiota > Verrucomicrobiia > Opitutales > Opitutaceae > Fen-1467. The sequence goes on from JBAZMN010000425.1 coordinate 2,026, forward strand.
AAAGCCGCGGTTCTTGAAGGGGTCGAAAAACCATTCGTCATCAGGCAGGTCGCCGATCCAGTGCCGACGCCGGGTTTGGCGGTGGTGCGCTTGGGGGCTGCGGCATTGAACCATCGTGACCTCTGGATTCAGCAGGGCCGCTATGCCGGGCTGAAGTTCCCCATCATCCTCGGATCCGATGGCACGGGTGTGGTCGCGGCTGTCGGCAGCCAAAACGACCGTGAGTGGGTTGGGCGTCCGGTTGTCATCAACCCCAGTCTTGACTGGGGAATCGATCCACGGGTCCAGGGAACGGGGTTCCGCATTCTCGGCCTTCCCGATGACGGGACTCTGGCCGAGGCAGTATTGGTGCCGGTGGCCAATCTGGCACCCCGGCCTGCCCATCTTACCGTGGAGCAGGCCGCGGCACTACCGCTGGCCGGACTCACCGCCTGGAGAGCCCTGTTCTTCCGCGGTCAGCTGCGTGCGGGCGAGAAGGTGCTGATCACCGGCATCGGAGGCGGGGTGGCGCTTTTCGCTCTTCAATTCGCATTGGCAGCGGGTGCCACCGTTTATGTCACGACCGGATCGGCGGAAAAACTGGTGCAGGCGCGCACACTTGGTGCCGCCGGCGGTGCCAACTACCACGACACCGGCTGGTCGTCGCAACTCCAGCAACAGAGCGGCTTATTTGACCTGATCGTGGACAGTGCCATGGGTGAGGGGCTTGCCTCGCTTATCGAACTCACCCGCCCCGGGGGACGGATCGTTTTCTTCGGCGCGACGACAGGAAATCCGCCGGGATTCGACGCCCGCAAGGTATTTTTCCGTCAATTAT
>JBAZMN010000426.1:0-2839 GCA_041649735.1 Opitutaceae bacterium
GCTGGTCCTTGGAATGCTCGGACATGGGGTATCTGCGTTAAAATTGCCGGAAATACTGCTTTCGATCCTTCGCTGACTGGTGGGCAATCCAATAGGTGCTCGATGCCGGCAACATCTTGCGCTGCAATGGATCGTAGCCCAGACAGCGCATCAATAATCCCGTCGGCGTCAGCACGCCATAAAAAAGCACGGTCAGGATGATTCGGGAAGAGAGCCATTCGATTGGATAGGTCAGCAGCATCGCGGTCACAAAAACAGGCCTTGTCAGCCGCGGAATGGCCAGCCCCAAGGCGCCCAAGATCGCACCGCCGGCCCAAAAGACGCTAAACGCATGACCGATCCCCCATTTCGTAATGGATAAATAGCCCATGAGGACTGCAAAAACAATCATTCCCAGGGCGAACACGCGCAACTGGCGGGGGGTTGGATTCCGGTTGATTTTATGCATTGTTTTTCGCCATCCATTCAATCTCGTTTAAATCGAGCCAGATATTTTTCCGATGCGCCAGGCGCCGGGATCGGTTGCTCATCCTTGAGCAGTACGAATCGTTCCAGGACGAGCACGTCCATATTGGTTGCCATGAAACAGCGCAATGCCTCCTCCGGGGTGCATACGATCGGTTCACCACGGATATTAAAGCTCGTGTTGATGATGACCGGGCATCCGGTCCGTTGTTCGAACTTCCTGAGCAAGGTGTGGAAGCGTCCATGCCGCTGTTTATCGACGGTCTGCACGCGGGCAGAATAATCCACGTGGGTGACCGCCGGGATCTGTGACCGGCAGAGCCTCAGTTTCTCGATGCCACGCATGCCTTCGGCGCCCTGATCCTGTGGCATCCGGCGTGACGCCAGCACCGGAGCGACGAGCAACATATAGGGGCTTTGCTGGCGGGCTTTGAAGTCGAAATAGTCACAAACGCGTGACTCCAGAACCGCCGGTGCAAACGGCCTGAACGACTCCCGGAATTTTATTTTCAAATTCATCTTCGATTGCATGTCAGGGTTTCGTGCGTCGCCCAGGATGCTGCGCGCGCCAAGGGCGCGGGGCCCGAATTCCATGCGACCATTCAACCATCCGATCACTTTCCCCTCCGAGAGCAATTTGGCCACATAGTCGCATAGTTCATCATCCTCCGTCCAGCGGCTGTATTGGACACCTTGCGCAACGAGAAATGCCGCGACTTGTTCGTCGCTGTATGCAGGGCCAAGCAGACTTCCAGACATGCTGTCATGCAGATGGACCTGACGCGGCTGGTCCAGAAGCTGATGGGAAACGAAAAGCGCCGCCCCCAAGGCACCCCCGGCGTCTCCGGCGGCAGGTTGGATCCAGATGTCCTCGAAAGGGCCCTCTCGCAGCAGTCGCCCGTTGCCGACGCAGTTCAATGCCACCCCGCCCGCCAGACAGAGCCGCTTCTGCCCGGTTTGCGCGTGGACAAAGCACCCGATGCGCAGCATGATCTCTTCGCAAACCTGTTGGATCGAAGCGGCAAGATCCATCGTGCGCTGGGTCACAGGGTCCTCCGGCTTCCGTGGCGGTCCTCCGAAAAGCGCGTGGAATTTTTTTGAGGTCATCGTCAGCCCGGCACAGTAATTGAAGTAGGACATGTCCATCCGGAACGAACCGTCGTCCTTGAGATCGATCAATCGCTCCAAAATCAAATGGCGAAATGCCGGCGTGCCATAGGGCGCCAGCCCCATCAGCTTGTATTCGCCCGAATTAACTTTGAAGCCGCAATAGTACGTAAACGCGGAATACAACAGCCCCAGCGAATGGGGAAAATGCAGTTCGGAGCGCAATTCGATTTTGTTGCCCTGCCCGGTGCCAAAACTCGCCGTGGCCCATTCCCCGACTCCATCCAAGGTCAGGATCGCCGCCTCTTCGAAAGGCGAGGGAAAAAATGCACTCGCGGCGTGGGACTCATGATGAGCGGTGAAGACAATCCGCCGTTTGTAGTCATGGCCAAGCGCCGCCCGTATGACCCGCGGAAGGTGCAGCTTCTCTTTGATCCAGAGGGGCATCGCTGCCAGAAATGACTTCAGTCCGAGCGGTGCCGTCGCAAGGTACGTCTCCAGCAACCGATCGAACTTCAGCAGCGGCTTGTCGTAGAAGGCCACGAAATCCAGATCCCCCGCCGCAACGCCGGTTGCCTTTAGGCAATAATCCACCGCACCGGCCGGAAAGCCTGCATCATGCTTTATGCGCGTAAATCTTTCCTCCTGCGCAGCAGCCAGGATCACTCCATCGCGGACGAAAGCGGCAGCTGCATCATGATAAAAAGCCGAAATCCCTAGGATCTGCACTGGCTTCATAGGCAAAACTCACCCGCTGCGTTTGGCGAGGGATCACCGCGGTTCACCATATACCTGCGGTTGTTTGCGAACCACCCTCTCGTCCAATCAAGGATTTTCGCGCCTGGGTGCCCGTCCGCTTTATGTCACGCCCGGAGCCGGCCTCATCCGTAAAGCATGTGGCCTCATTCCACCCATGGTCGGCCCGCCGTTGAATCTGCTCCCGGCGGATGGCGGCTTGGGATTCGCAGGAATCAAACGGACCGCTTGACTTGGTCATCTCTGGAGACACGCGGGTGAATTGCGACCGGAGCGAAACGATCGTGCGGACGATCCTCATGTTTCCGTCGATTTCAGCGGACGATCCACTGGACTTCAGTCGTTTCAAATCGTTGGCGGAAGACTGCTTTCCCCGATCGGGGAAAGCAAGCAGGGAGGAATGCGCAAACCGTCCGCTTGGTCTGCAAATTATTTTGGCGTCTCTGCTTCATTTCTGGGTCATGCGTCAGTTGATGCAGACCGGGCTTCATGCCCGGTGCCGGGAATCCGC
>JBAZMN010000427.1:0-2832 GCA_041649735.1 Opitutaceae bacterium
ACGGATCCAGCGCGAAGATGATCTCATAGTCCTCGGTCAGGCCGGAGAGGATCGGACGCAGGCGGCGCAAAAACTCACCGATGTTCTTCTCCTCACGGTAGACGGGGACCACGATGCTCAGGAGCATGGCCGGGAGCAAAGCGGAAAACTAGCGGGGCGGGAAGGCAGAAAACCGGAGGGGCTTTCCCGGCGAGATTACTCGAAATCGATGTTGACGATGCGATAGGATCGCTCGCGGGTATCGGGGGCGGCCAGCGGATAGCTGAAGCCGGCGGAGAGCGCCAGGGTGGTGGCGCGGGTGGCGGAAAGCGGCACGGTGATGCGCTCGGTCTTCTCGAGCCCCAGCGGACGGGTTATCGGCGGGGCGCCATCCACGCTGACGCTCAGCGGCAGGTCGACTTTCGCCGGGTAGCGCACGAGTTCCACGTAGGCCTGCTTGAAGCGGCTGGTGGCGGGGAACGAGAAATCGATCTTCCGGTCGACCCAGCCGTCGGTGTCGGCGCCATGAATGTCAAACAGGTAGCCCGAACGGTGCCAGCCATGCGCAAACAGATCGGTGCGGCTGTAGTTCTCGAAGGAAATGTTCTTGATGAAAAAGGCGCGCCGGCGCGGATCGTTCGGCAGCGCAAATTCCCCGCCCGCCTCGAGCCGGATCTGGCTGCGCTCGCCGCCGAGGAGCGGCAGATTCAGGCTGACATAGGAGGCGCGCGGAGCCGTCGCGGTCTGCACCAGGGCGCCGTCCTGGTAGACCTTGAGTTCGTTGGCAGGCAGCGCGGCCCAGCCCGGCATCTCGAGGTCGATCTTGAGCACCTGGAAACCGCTGAACGCCGGCGCCTTGAAGGACGCCTGCGGGCCGACCCAGCCGTCCTCATCGATGCCGGTGAGCTCGAACCGCTCCCCCTGCTGGTTGGCGAGGCGGCGAAAATCGGCGAAACCGGAGATATTGCTGATGGAAATCTCGCGGACGAAGGCCGATTTGACGCGGGTGTCGTTGCGGCCGTAGGCCTGCGCCCAGAAGGAGGTGCTGCGGCCATAGGCCTGCGTTCCGGAAAAATGCAGGGAGATGGAGGTGATGTCGGCCGGCTCCTTGATCAGGCGGGTGAGGGTGAATTCGCCGGCTTTCAGGTGCACGATCTCGGTCGGCTTCTCGTTGATCGAGATGGTCAGATCCACACCCTCCGTCTTGAAGACCGGGGTTTCGGGCACGTAGCCCTTGAAATAGAGCACCTGGCCGGGGTGGGAGGGGCCGAACTTGAAGTAGGCATCCTGGGCCACCCAGCCGTCCTCGTAGATTCCGGAATACTCCAGGCCGGGATATTTGGAGAGGTCTTCGGGGAAACGGCCGATCTTGGTCGGCCGCGGCAGCGCGCGGTACTGCGCGTCGGTCATGACCGAGATGTCGCGCACAAAGCCGACGAGGCGGCGGTCGTCCAGGTTGTACTTCCGCCCGTAGAGCCGCATGAGGCCGGTCTTGGTCTTCAGGATCGGCGCGGGGGTCTCGCCGAAATCGACCATGATGTAGGCCTGGTTTTCGTAGTACTCGGGTTTGATGACCGGCGAAAACACGCGCGCCGAGCCGTTGCCGACGAAGGGCAGCGGGTAGTCCTGCTCGCCGACCACGATGGCTTTCGCGGGCAGTTGGGAGCGGTCCTGTCCGAGCGGAGTGCGGGTGAAATCGACCACCAGGCGCAGATCGGGCGAGGGGTTGATGATGTTGAAGACATTGTACCGGCCGCTGCCGTGGAAGTAGACCCGGCCATGGGTGATCGGCTCGGGCTCGCGCTGGAAGAAAGCCGCCTTGAAGCGGGCCGAGGAGTAATAGTGCGGGCCGAGCTCGGAATGGATGAACACCAGCCGGTCCTTCAGCTGGCTCTCGAGCTTGTACTGGTACATGTGCTGGACGGTCCAGCCGCCGTCCGGGTTCTGCTTGTTGAAATGGTCGAGGCCGGTGCGGATGGCGACGAAGAGACGGTCCCGGTAGCCGATCTGTCGCGAACTGGTTTCCGTCCAGTTGTTGTTCAGCGTGTGGATGGTCATGACCCGGTAGTCGGGCACGTCACCGTGCATGATCTCGTCGGGCAGGAGCGGGCGCAGCAGGGCCAGTTTCTCGATCAGGCGCGCCTGCGGTCCGAGATTGGGGTCGGGGGTGCGCAGAAATTTCAACACCGCGATGTTGGCGATGTTGTCCATGTAGGAGCGGCTGAGGAAACGCGTGTCGATGCCCTTGGTGTACTGGGAGAGCATCTTCGCGCTGACCACGTTGCTGATGTCGCTCTCGATGCCGTCGTAGACCAGGTTTTTCGGCGGGGTGAAGCGCACCCCGAGGCGGGACGCGTCCACGACTTCGGTCAGGCCGCCGCCGTAGGTGCCGAGCGAGGCGTAACTGTAGTACACGTGGTTCGGCATCGTGCAGAAGAAGAACACTGCGAGGGCGATGCGTCCCCAGCGGCGGAGTTTCGGCCGGCGGTCGAAGAGGAGCTTGGCGAAGCCCTGGGCGAGGATGAGCGTGGTCACCGGCTGGGCGAACATTGCCAGCTTGAAGAGACCGAAGTCCTGTCCCTTGAAGAACAGGTAGAAGCCCAGCGGAATCATGACGGCCGCGAGGTAGCCGACCGGGGCGCCCTCCCCGAGGTTGCGCCCGGCATGCCAGATCAGGTAGCCGAGCAGGATGAAGCCGACCGCGATCTGGATCGAGATCAGCGGGTCGAACCCCACTGCGCCAAAGGCGTGCAGGCCGAAGAGCATGGGCACGAAGGAGGGCACCAGCGTCCAGGGGAAGAGCACGAGGCCGCCGCTTTGATCGTTGATTTCCGCCATGGCGCCCAGGCCGGC
>JBAZMN010000428.1:0-2829 GCA_041649735.1 Opitutaceae bacterium
CGACAAGCTCGGGCGCCTGTTGCTTTTCGATCCAACCGACAGTTACACGATGGTGGGGGATCTGCCGCGGTATCTCCAGGGCACGCGCGTGCTCCTTTTGTCCGGAGACTGTGAAGGTCTGCTGGAGGTCCCGGCATTCACATCCGAGAACGATTTCAAGGTCGTGCGCAAGGCGGACATCAAGCTGCTGCCGGACGGCTCGGCCAGCGTGGCGGGCAAGGTCGAGGGATTGGGCCAAGCGGGATCCATCCTGAGGGCCAAAATCAGGCAGGCCGATGTTCCGACGAAACTTGCGGAACTCGTCACTTACCAATTGAGCGACAGTTTCAAGGGAGCGGTCATCCAGGAGAAGACGACGGAGGACGACCGGGTCGGCCGCCGTTGCGGCCTCTCGTTTACCTGCACCAGCAAGCGTTTCGTGCAGCGCCTGCCCGGGTCGCTTTCGGTTATCAAGCTCGACGTGCTGAACCGCCTCTATCTTCCCGTGCTTGCGGAAAAGGAGCGGCATATTCCCATGCGTTGTGATCCGCTGTGTCTCGACGACGAGATCACACTGCACATTCCCGTCGGGCAGCATGTCGAGGAGCGTCCGGCCGACGCCTCCGGCGAGGGCCCTTACGGCAGCTACCGCATCAGCTTCGAGATCGTCGACGGCGCCGTCGTCATGCATCGGAGGGTTTCCATCAACAAGATGGAGATCCCGGCGGATGACTACGCTCAGTTCAAAAGATTCCTGAGCGAAATTACCCGTGTCGACCGCTGTTCAGTCATCCTGGCGTCGGAACCAGACTGAAGAAACGTCGGGGCCTTTTGCGTGTGTTGCCCACCGTGCTGCCATCGATCTCGTCCTCACCGGATCCATGGCCTACGAGGCCCGGCGGCGTTGCGTCTACGATCCGCACCAAAGCGTTCAAGTGAGCGGAGGCGGGCTTCGGCCTGCCCACGGGAGCAGGCCGCAAACCCGGCAGCCGGTCTATTTGCCGAAGGCCGCGGACCACGCGGCTTCGTCGAAGCCCACCAGCCCGAGCGTGCCGCCCAGGACAAAAGGGCGCTTCACGAGCCGGCCGTTGCCTGCCAGCAGCGCCAGCGCTTCCGTTTCGGTCATCGCCGGAAGCTTCTCGCTGAGTCCGCGCGCGCGGTATTCCTCTCCCGAGGTATTGAACAGCCGGCGCAGGTTGCCGTTCTGGTAGCCAAGCATGCGGCGCAATTCCGCCACGTTGGGCGGCGTCTCCCGGATGGGCTTCTCCCTAAAGGCTACGCCCTGGGCGCGCAGCCATTTGACGGCATCGCGGCACGTGCTGCACGCGGCGTAGGTATAGACGGTGACGGTTTCGGGCGGCATCGATGATCTGTATCGGATCCACGGCGTGTCTGCCAAGCCGGCAGCCAACCGATCATCATGCCAACCTCCGGCCCGAACAATCGGGCCAATCTTTCAACTGACGAGAGCCTTTTCAATCCGCCGGTCGGGGATGAGCCACAGGATCGCCACGAGCAGGTAGAGCGCGACGCCGATCCAGGGGTTGACGAAGGTGAGCCCGATGCCCGCCGCATAGATGACGACCGAGATCTTCCCCTTGAAATCGGAGCCGATGGCCCGGGCCAGCGCGGAATCGGGTTCGTGCCCGGCCAGCAGCACCCGCACGAGGATGAAATAGGCGGCGGCCGCCATGATCAGTACCAGGCCGTAGACCGCGACGGTCCAGGTGGCGAAATGGTTCTCGCCCATCCAGCCCGTGACGAAGGGAAAGAGCGAGAGCCAGAAAAGCAGATGCAGGTTGGCCCAGAGGATGGATCCCCTGATCTGTTTGACCGCCTGGAAGAGATGGTGGTGATTATTCCAGTAGATGCCGAGGTAGAGGAAACTCAGCATGTAGCAGAGAAAAACCGGCATCACCGGCGTCAGCGCCCGAGGATCGGTGCCCTGCGGCACCTTCATCTCCAGCACCATGATCGTGATGAGGATGGCGAGCACGCCGTCGCTGAAAGCTTCGAGCCGGCCTTTGGGCATGGTGGTGAACGGGTCGGACGGGTGGATCGGTCAGCCCGATGATCAGGGCAATCCGCCGGGATGATCAAGCCCAGGCCGTCATCCCGTTGCCTCCCGATTTCCTGCCCCGAACGGAGGATGATGGAGCGCGGCGGCAGATAATGCAGCCCAAACTTGACGTGCACACCGCCCTTGCTGATGGTTCCGTCATGAACCCCAAAACCCTGGTTGGCTTGGCGGCAGCTTTTTCGCTTTGTCTCGCGTTGATGGGATGCGCCTCGGCATCGAACATCACCTCGCTGGGCAACAACACCTACTCGATCACGCGTAACGCCACGACCGCCTTCTCCCGGGATCCGGAAAAACTGGCCGCCGAAGCCCGGAACGAAGCCACCAAGTTCTGCGAGTCTCAGGGCAAGGAAATGAAAGTCGTGTCCGTCTCCGCGGGAGAGCCGCATTTCGGCGGTGGTTATGCCTCGGCCAAGATCGTTTTCAAGGCGCTCAAGCCCGGAGATCCGGCCCTGACGAGTGAACCGGTGCCGGCGGAGTCGGCCGACCGCCCCGCGGCAGCCCCGGCATCGACCACCGATCTCTACGCCGAGCTGACCAAACTCGATGAGCTGCGCCAGAAGGGCATCCTTACCGATGAGGAGTTCCAGGCGCAAAAGAAGAAAGTCCTGGCCCGCTCCAATTAAGCGCGCGTTCGGCGCGGGTGAACCGGTAGGCAACCAGAGGCAGGACCAGGGACCCGCCCGTGGCTCACGGGTGCCGCAACCACGGCTTTCCCTGTTCATTCCTCCAAAGTGGGCTGCGACGAATAATTTCCATTGTCCGGGCAG
>JBAZMN010000429.1:0-2829 GCA_041649735.1 Opitutaceae bacterium
GCAACCGCCGCGCGGAAGTGCCCTGCCAGCACCCGGTAGGCCGAGGCACCGTAGAAATCGTCGGCATTGATGACGGCAAACGGCCCGCGCACCGCCGGTTCCGCCGCCAGCACGGCCTGTCCGGTGCCCCAGGGCTTGTCGCGGCCCGGCGGCTTCGCGTAGGGCGGCGGCAGGTCGCCCAGCTCCTGAAACACATAAGCCACGTCCATGCGCGACTCCAACCGGCGGCCGACCGCCGCGCGGAAATCCTTTTCGATGTCGCGCCGGATCACGAAGACCACGCGGCCAAATCCGGCGCGGCCCGCATCGTGCGCCGAATATTCGATGATGAGTTCACCGCCGGGGCCGACAGGCTCGACCTGCTTCAAGCCGCCAAAACGGCTGCCCAGGCCCGCCGCGAGGACAACAAGATCGTAGGTCACGGCGGACAGAATCCGGAATTCGCCCGGCGGGCGCCAGTCGATTTTGCGCGCGCAATGGACCGGAAACCCTCCCGCGCCGGGGCGGACGCTCCCTTATCCGGTCGAGAACCCCCCCTTCATTCAGCGTCCGGAGCGAATCCGGGATTGCCAAAATCGGCCGGGAGGAGCCTCCCTAGATCGGCCCGGTACCACCGGTTCCTGTCTCCAGGAGGCACCTTGGAAACGCTGCTCCTGCCGCTCCCGCCGACATCCGGCGGCACCCTGCCTTTTGAATTCCCGTCCCGTGTTCTCACGACGTTCCATCCTCCCTCTTTTTCCCGCCGGATCGCCCTTCACCGCCGCGTTTTCTTGGCCGTGGCCGATGCCGTCGCTCCAAACCTGCCCCGGTGAACGCCGGTCCGATTCAACTTTCAACCCCGCCCGACCATGATGCTCTCGCCCGAATCCTTCGCCAAAGCCCGCGAATTTCTGCTGACGCAGGCGCGGCCGCTGGAGCGCGCCTTGTTCCATTATCACTTTGAAGGCGCCACCACCGCCGAGGCCCGCCTTGCTCTCACCATCTATCAAAACGCCGACGGCGGGTTTGGGCGCGCACTCGAGCCCGACCTGCGCCTCCCCGGATCGTCCGCGCTGGCCACCTCCGTGGCTTTTCAACATCTGCGCGATCTCGGCCTGAACGCCCGTGATCCCATGGTCCGCGCCGCCGTCCGCTGGAGCCAGGCGGCGTTCGAGCGCACGCTCGGCCGCTGGCCGGCCGTGCCCGCCGATGCGAACGGCTGGCCGCATGCCCCGTGGTGGACGTGGACGTCGCCGGACGTGCCCGGCTTTGTCGCCAATCCTTGCGTGGAGCTGGTCGCGCATCTCTGGCACTATCGCGAGGCGGCCGACGCGGGGTTCCTGTCCGAGGTCACCGCCAGCACCGAGGGCCTTGTCAAGGCCCTGCCGGAAAAACCGGCGATGCACGACCTGCTCTGCCTCCTCTGCCTGGCCGAGACGCCGGCCGTGCCCGCGGTCCTGCGCAACCAGGCGGCGCTGCACGCGCGCCGGGCCGGACCGGCCATCGTGGCGCGCGCGCCGAAGGCCTGGACCGGTTATGCCGTCAAACCGCTGCTGCTGGCGCCACGGTCCGACTCGCTGCTGGCCCCCCTCCTCGGCGACACCCTGGCCGCCAACCTCGACTTTGAAATCGGCCGGCAGGGCGCCGACGGATCCTGGGCGCCCAACTGGGATTGGGGCGGGAATTTCCCGGGACACTGGGTGCAGGCGGAACTCGAATGGAAAGGAGTGGTCACCCTGCAAACTCTCCTTACTCTGCGTTCGTACGGCCGGATTGCGGCCACCGAACATGAAGCCGTTGGTCAAACTTATTCACTGGCGCACGGTTGAAGCGCAGACGCACGCGCGGCGGCTCCGGGCGGCCGGTCACGCCGGCACGCCGCTGCTGAAGAAACTCGGCATCAAACCCGGCCTGCGCGTGGCCCTGCTGGGCATGCCGAAAGACTTTGCCCGGAAGCTCGACCCGTTGCCCGAGAAGGTGCGTCTCACCGACCGGGTGGATGTGGGCACAAGGCTCGCGCTGTGGTTCGTTTGCACCCACCGGGAGTTCGATCGCGGTTTTGCCCGGATCGTCAGGCTCGGCGCGCGGATGCCGGTGTGGGTTGTCTCGCCGAAACGCAGCGGTCTGTTCGCCACCGATCTGTCGCAAAACTACATCCGGGCCGAATGCCTCGCGGCCGGACTCGTCGATTATAAGGTTTGCGCTCTCGACGCCGCGTGGAGCGGCCTGCTCTTCCGCCGCCGGCAATTAGGCTGAACCGCTGGCCAGCACCACCGTTGCCGGTCCGCACCCGGCAACATGTCAACTATTGGTTGACAAGGTTCTCCGTCGTGCCGGCTGACCAAATTCTGAACTCGATCTTTAGCCACCAAAGAACTCAAGGAGCACATAGCCAGTCCCTTTCGATTTTTTCCTTTGCGATCGATGTGTTCTTTCGTGGCTACACTTCAGTTTAAATCGCTTTAGAGCGAAGGCTGGTGCCAGGGGCCGGGATTGAACTCCGACTCCGTCGCGAGTAACCCGGCGAGCAACCCCGCCGCGGCGGCGGGGCCGATGAGTGATATCTTGGCAGATCAGCAACCGGAATTCACCTTCCCAGTGACCGGCGGATAATGATCATGCCCACCTTCGCCAAGCCTATGGCGCGCAGCCTTCGCCCTGGCGCTGCCGAGAGCAACTGTGCTCGCGATTGGTAGTAGCTGGCTGATGGATGGCCTGCCAGCCGTAGGCTTGGCGAAGGCTGGTGCCAGGGGCCGGGATTGAACCGGCGACCAAAGGCTTATGAGTCCTCTGCTCTACCACTGAGCTACCCTGGCAGCAATGAAGACGGAAATAAGCCATCGGCCCTCT
>JBAZMN010000430.1:0-2827 GCA_041649735.1 Opitutaceae bacterium
GTCGATGCGGGCGAACAGGACGACGAGGGGGCAACCCATCGTGGCGGCGGCATGGGCCGGTCCGGTGTCGACGCTGATCATGCTGTGGGCCAGCTCCAGCAGGGCGAACAGCCGCGGGATGGGAAGGTGGTCGGCCGCGACCAGGACGCCGTCGCTCCCGCTGCGCCGCCGGATGTCCTCCGCCAGGGCGTGCTCCGCAGGCGAGCCGCAGATCAGGACGCGGGAAGCGGGCAGGTCTTGCCGCACCCCCGCGATGACCCGGGCCCAGTTCTCCTCGGGCCAGTATTTGATGTTGCTGCCGCGCCGGCGGGCGCCGCGCCGCATGGTCCTTTTGTTGCCCGGTTGGACGAGCACGAGGGGCGCTCCCGCCAGACCTTGTTGGGCGAGCCACTCCCGGCAATCGCGACGATCTTCCTCCGTGAGGTCCGGACGGGCGCCAGGGGTGAATGACGGATCGGCCCCGGTTCCGGGAACCCCGCGCAGGGCCGGCGGAGTCTCCCGGGCCAGGCGCAGGGCGTGGGTCATGATGTGCTCACCGGGCTGACGGGGCAGATCGCGCAGCGAGCAGATCCATTCGGGTTTGACCCCGCCCCGCCGCAGCAGCCAGTGACATTTTTCATCGGGCTCAAACACATAGACCGGTCCGACGGGACGCTGGCGCAGCCAGGCCACCAACTGTCGCTGGCTGCGATTGAACCAGTAGGGCGCCCGCCGGCTGGTGAGGAGAATGCGCCGGCCGGCCGCGGGCACGCGCTGGAGTAGGGGCTCGGTCCAGGCGCCGGAGGAAACCACCTCGCAGGGCTGCCCGTAGCGCCGGCTCAGGACCCTGAGCATCGGGATGATCAGAATCATGTCGCCGAACGCCCCGAAGCGGACGACGAGCGGGACGAAAGGACCGGGCGCTGTCATCGCGGACAAGTCAGCGGCGGGCGCCCGGCTCGGACAGGCCGGCGAAGCGGGTGGAGGCTATGGCGCGGATCATGGTTGAGCAATTGCCCGGCCAAAGTTTCGTAGCGCCCGACCATGGCCGTCAATGAATGATGTTGGGCGATCTGGTGGGCCGCGGCGGCGCCGAGCCTCTGGACGCGATCCGGCCGGTGCAACAGGCTTTTGAGCGCGGCCGCGAGCGCGGCTTCGTCCCCCGGGGGAAAAAGCAGGCCGGTCCGGTCATGGTCCACCACCTCGCGCACGCCGGGGATGTTGGAAGCCACGACCGCGCAGCCTGCGGCCATGCCTTCCAACACGGCGAGGGGCATGCCTTCATAGTGCGAGCTTAAAACCATGATCTTGGTCTGCATGAGCAACTCCGGCACATCCTGGCGCAGTCCGAGGAAAGCGACCTGCCGGGCGATGCCCAGCGACTCTGCGGCCGCTGCATGCGCGGCTTGACGTCGGGGATTGCCGTCGCCTGCCAGCGCCAGGGTGGGGCGGCAGCCCTCACGGGCCAGCCGGGCGAGAGCGCGCAAGAGCGTAGCGTGATCCTTCTGCGGCGAGAAGCGGGCGGGCATGATCAAATCCTGCCCGCGGGCTGCGGCCGGCCGGCCGGCCGCAGAGAAGGGCGAGAGATCGAGGCCGTTGGGTATGACGGCAAGCTTATCCGGCGGCAGACCGAGCGAACGCAGGTGCCCGGCAATGCCCTGCGCGACACAGACGACGCGGTCCGTGCGGCGGGCCAGCCAGCGGTTCTGCCAGAGCCGGTGGACCGGATAGTTTTCCCAATTATGCTCCACGTGCACAATTCGCGGGACCCCGGCCGCCAGGGCCGCAAAGCGGGCCCAGAGATGCAGACTGTACCCGTGGGCGAAAAGGACGTCGGGACGTTGGTCCCGGCAGAGCTGGCGCAGCCGCCACATCATCCAGAGATTGGGTTTGTACGGGAGCAGACGTGCGGGCAGCCCTTCATGTGTCAGCAAGTCGAGTCGGCTGTCCGTGGTTGAGCGTGAGCGGCGCAGGACCAGCATGGCGGCCATGCGACCCGCGTGGAGATGACCGCGGACCAGCGATTCTGCCGCCCGCGTTGTACCCCATGGTCCGTCTACCACCACATGGAACAAGAAAGGAACCTTGGCCGTGGCTTTAGCCATGAAGCAGGAGGACAGGATTCATCCGGGTGGTGCGCGACTTCCGACCATGCCAGCTGGGAGCAGTTCCTGACTCTGCCGGTTTTTCCGCATGAAACCTTTATATCCGGGCGGCAGAGAACCACCCACAGGACGGCACTTGGGCTGGGTCGTGCAACGATCCTGCCAGGAGACGGCCGGGGCGCGCGCAGGTTACCTGGCAGCGACAGATAAATGCCGGTCAACGGCTGCCTGCACCTCGGCGACGGACAGACGCAGCAGGGGCTGTGGGCCGGAGAGGTCGGCGGGGCGCAGGACAGAGTGGGGCGTGTCCCACGGATGCCAGCGCCGCGGCTCCAGCGGACCGAAGAGCGCGACGACGGGCACGTGAAATGAGGCGGCGATGTGCAAGAGGCCGGTGTCGACCCCCACGGCCAGCTGAATCCGGCGGAAGAGCGAATTCACTTCGCGGATCGACAGCTGCGTGCTCCAGTCGATGCAGGCGCGTTGCAGCGGTTCGGGCACGGTCGCCAGGATCTGCCGGTAATAGGCGGCGTTGGCCGGGGAATCGCAGAAATGCACCTCGCACCCGCGTGTGTTGACCAGCCAGGCAATGAGCCGGGCAAAGCGATCCGTCGTCCAGTCCTTGAGTTGGTAGACGGATTTGGCGCACACAAAGATGCGCGGACGGTCACCGGCGGGAAACGCCGCGTCGACGCGGGCATCAGTCGCGGGGTCGCTCCAGTTTTCGTTGTATGTGTCAACGA
>JBAZMN010000431.1:0-2824 GCA_041649735.1 Opitutaceae bacterium
ACTATCGGTTTTCTTGTAATCGCAACTGACTACCGAAATCTCTTCGCTGTAATCGTGCTGGGTGGTTTGACTTTTCTGAATTTCATTGGATTCGCGGATACGCTGATTCTTCATCTCCTTGGCGAGCGCGTCGGCAAAGGACTTGAATGTCTCAATATCAGGGAATGCCTGCACCGGAACGACCGCCGGCGGCGGCAAAGATAGAGGCGCAACCGCAGGAACTTCCTTGCTCGCCGTCTGCGGGGGTGAGGCGGGCGACTGCGGCGGCAATGTCGGCGGAGAAATCTTGGGGTCTTCTAATTTTGCTTGTTGCGGCAGCGGTGGTGGGCTGGCGATTTTAATATCGACCTGAGTTTGCCGGTGGTCATTTGCCGCCGAAAGTGTTATTAGGACGGTCGCCGCAACAACGGCGACAAGACCAAATGCGGCGGCAAGAACAATGAGCAGCAACCTCGGGCGTCGGCTCGATCTTGCCGGGGACGATGCCGCGGGTGATCGCGGCTTCGTCGGTACAAGGCAGACGTTTCCGCACACCGGACAGACCTCCGTCCGGCCCGCCGTCGAGTCCGGTCCGCTCATCTGCTCGCCGCATTTGGGACAGGCGTAGTTTATCATTTTCGATTTACGGTTGACGATTTTAAGAGCCGCTTCATGGTCGTCTCCCTTTCTTTCATCAACATCGGGTTGACAGCAGCAGCAGCAATATGACCACCACCAGAACGACTAGGACCGTGCCGCTGATATCCTTGCGCGCCCAACGCGCCTTGATCCACTCGCCGCAATGAGGGCACTTTGTCGCCTGCGGATCCACCTGGGCGCGGCAATACGGGCAACATCCGCGTTGGGGCATTGGTTCGCCCATGGTCGTCTCCCTATGTCACGGCGTTGTCCCGGCGCGCCGGGACGAAGCCGAATTCACGTCTTGCTCTGATACACCAACTTCGTCAATAACTCCGTCTGCCTCTCCTGGGTCTGGCGGATGTCGGCCAGTAACTCCAGCGCCGCGGCCGCGGCGAACCAGAGGACCGATCCCACCAATAGCGATAGGGCCAGCAGAAACATTCGACCTACCTCGCCGACGTCGCCGCCCCGGGCGGCAAGAAAAGCGCCGACGACGCCCATGATGGCCGCGGCGATCATCAATCCTCCGACGATGCGCAGCGCCGAGATCACCGCCGGCCGTTTTGTGGAAAACATCTCCTTCCCCGAGGGGCTGGTCGCCGCCGCCGGCGTCCAGGTTGGCACGTCCCGCATCAGTTCCGCGACAGAAGGGGCCGTCGCCGGCGGATCGGGGTCCGTCGGCGTGCCGTCGAGGTCCGTAATCGGCGACAGCGATTCCGCCGCTTGACTATATTCCGGTTCGCGGCGTTCGCGTAATTCGCGGCTATTCTCCGGCACGATCACCGCCGCCTTGCACAAAGGGCAGCGGCTCTTTTTCCCCGCCGCCCCCCCCCGGCGCCAGGATGGCCCTGCCGCAGCCGGGGCAGTCGAACTTTATTTCTTCACTCCGCACTTCGCGCCCCGCACTTTCTTTTCCGTCTACCGGCTACCGTGTACCGGCTACTATTTCCAGTTTCAGGACCGCCAGCACGTGCTGGAGCTTGTGACTCCCCATGCTTTTTCGCCGCTGGAGGTACGCCTGCACGTGATCGTCGCTGACGGCCCAGCCGGTGGCCTGGGCGATGGCGTGGGCCGAAAGGCTCCGCTCCGCGGCGCGGGCGATCACCGCCGCCTGAATCCAGTCCTCGCGGCCGTGGTCGTGAAAATAGTCCGCCGCCTCGCGCAGCAGTCGAGAGAAGAATTTCACGGCGGCTATCTGCTGTTTTTGCTGTGCCGCGGGCGTCTCGCCCGCGGGCGACGGCGGCTCGTCCAGCCAGTCCAGCCGGGCGACATGCCATGGCGCCCCGCCGATCTTAGTGGTCGCACAGCAGGTCAGCCAGCTTGGCGCTTGATCGGGGGGAGCGGCCATTTCCCCCGGGGCGAAGACCGCCGTGAACCGCGGCCGCTCCACGTGCGTAACCGCCCGGCCGATGTGGGTGAAGGCGCTCATTGACCGCTGCCTGCCGTGTTCGTTAGTCTGTCGCAGAATTCAGCCGCCGCCGCGCAACCGTCCTGATCGGCTTGCTTGATTGCCGCCAATTGTTCGAGGGTGAGTGTGCTCATCGTGCCCACACCGCCTGCGCGATGGGTGAAATGTGCGCCGTTCCAGCCGTGGCAGCCAGACCGCTGCCCGATTGCGCCGCGGATTTCGCACGCGAGAAAAATGTCGCTTCCGTTCAGAGACTTTTCGGCGGCGGCGTAGTATACTGAGGCCATCTCGTCGGTGTGCGAGTACAGATTTTCTGGCAGTTCACAGCCGCCGAAAACGCGCAACCATTCGCAGCAGGTGCATATCTCGATTACCGTTTTTGGCTCGGAGATGATCGCCAGCGCACGCTCGGCGAGATCTCCTGTCAGATTCGCGGCGAGCACCGCGCCGTCAATTGAGACCTCGACTTCGTCGTCGCCAGCCTCCTCGAATTCAACCAGATAACCGCCTTCGCCGGCCGTTGCCGAGAATCGAGCGTGCGGCTCGTGCAGCAGGAGGTAGCCCTCCTCGGCGTAATTTAGGGCGTTGTGGATTGCGGCCAACTGTTCTTCGGCGATCGTTTTTGGGGTGTCGGTCGTCATGGCTCGTCCCTTTTTCTCCCGGCTACCGGCCGGATCGGTCCCGGCCCTATCGCCGGGGGTGCTGCATTGCCCGCGCCAGCCGTTAGGCGGGCGGGGCAGGGCTAATCGTCATCGTCTTGCGCCATGTTATCTACGGCTGCCTCTATTTCTGCTC
>JBAZMN010000432.1:0-2824 GCA_041649735.1 Opitutaceae bacterium
CCAGCCGCGCTGCATCGAGATCTGGAACCACGTCTTCATCCAGTTCAACGCCAACGCCGACGGCACCTTCTCGCCGCTGGCGGCCAAGCATGTCGACACCGGCATGGGCTTCGAGCGCGTCGCCGGCATCTATGCGAGCACGAAGGGCTTCACCGACTTTGCCCCCGAGCCGTCGAACTACGCCGCCGATATCTTTGCGCCGCTGTTCGCCAAGGTCGCCTCGCTTTCCGGCAAAGCCTATCGCGGCACCGTCCCGGTCAAGCGCGAGGGACTAAGCGAGCAGGAAAACATCGACGTCGCCTTCCGCGTGCTGGCCGACCACGCCCGCTGCGTCTCCTGCGCCATCGCCGACGGCATCCTGCCCGGCAACGAAGGCCGCAACTACGTCGTCCGCCGCATCCTCCGCCGGGGTATTCTCTACGGCAAGAAACTCGGCCTTCAGACGGGTTTCTTTGAGCAGCTGGTCGATCCCGTCGTTCAGTCGCTCGGCGATGTTTTCCCTGAGCTTAAGCGGCAGCACGACACCATTTGCCGGGTCATCTGCGCCGAGGAGGAGCACTTTGGCCGGACGCTCGATCGCGGGTTAGCTAAATTCGAAGGGTATCGTGTCGCCTCTGATGTTTTACGTGCGATGGAGTCCGACAATCGAAAGGTTTTCAGGGGTGAGTATGCCTTCGAACTCTACGACACCTACGGCTTCCCGCTCGATATGACCCAACTTTTGGCGCAGGAGCACGGCCTCTTAGTTGATGGCGAAGG
This sequence comes from Opitutaceae bacterium, assembly GCA_041649735.1. GTDB lineage: Bacteria > Verrucomicrobiota > Verrucomicrobiia > Opitutales > Opitutaceae > Fen-1467. Next base: position 760 of record JBAZMN010000432.1, read on the forward strand.
TTTCAACAAACTGATGACAGAGCAAAAAGAACGCGGCCGGGCCGCGCAGAAGAAGGACATCATCGTGGCAGCCACCGAAGGTGAAGAAATCACCGATCAGCAACCAACCAGGTTCCTCGGCTACACCCAGCTGACGGCCGAGGCAAAGGTCATCGACGTCGTTAAATCCGGCAAGGACGCGTACCTCGTCTTCGACCAGACGCCGTTCTACGCCGAGATGGGCGGACAGACCGGCGACCACGGCGCCGTGAAAATCGCCGGGCAGACACTGGCCATCGTCTACACGATCAAGGACAAGGCCGGCCGCCACCTCCACCGGCTGGCGCCCGCCTGTGCCCTCGACCTGGCCAAGCTCAACGTGATCGGCCAGCCCGCCAAGCTCGTCGTCTCGCCGATGGCCCGCCGCGCCATCACCCGCCATCACACCGCCGCGCACCTCCTCCACTGGGCACTGCGCAAGGTGCTGGGCACGCACGTCCGCCAGGCCGGCACGTCCAAAACCAAGGAACGCCTGCGCTTCGACTTTTCGCATTTCGAGCAGGTCACGCCTGCACAGCTCCGGGAAATCGAGCGCCTCGTCAACGAAAAGATCCTCGATAACGCCCGCGTCGAGGCCTACGAAGTCGAGTTTGACAAAAAGCCCGCCGACACCCTCGCCTTCTTCGGTGACAAATATGGCCGGATCGTCCGCGTGGTCGACATCGGCGGCTACAGCCGTGAACTCTGCGGCGGCACGCACGTCGCCACCACGGGCGAAATCGGACTCGTGAAGGTCGTGGCCGAGATGGCCATCGCCGCCGGCACCCGCCGCATCGAGGCCGTGGCCGGCCAGGCCGCATTGGATTTTGTGGAGGAGCACGAAATCCAATTACGCGCCGCAGCGGCGCGACTGCATACCAACGCACTTGAGGTTGATAAAAGGCTGGAAGCACTGCTTGCCCATCATGCGGAATTGGAAAAGCAACTCTCCGCTTTCCACCAAAAGGAAGCGGCCGGTCAGGCGGACAACCTTGCCGCCAAAGCCGTGAAGAAGGACGGTTTGAACTGGGTTTCCGCGGTTGTGTCCGCGGAAACCCCCGAAACGCTGCGTGCACTCGGCTCGCAGGTGCTGGCCAAGCTCGGCGAGGGCGTCGTGCAGCTCGGCGCCGCTTTCGGCGAAAAAGTCACCGTGGTTGCATTCTGCTCGCCCGCCGCGATCAAGGCCGGGCACCAGGCCGGCAAGCTCGTGGCCGGACTCTCCGCCAAATTGGGCGGCAAAGGCGGGGGCAAGCCCGACTTCGCCATGGGCGGCGGCAAGGACCCCTCAAAACTCGCAGAAGCGCTGGGACTCTGATCCGGTGCCGTGACCCAGTTCAAAAACCGCTTCCGCGCCGGCATCGGCCAGCGTTGAGAACCGGTGCATTGGAATCGGGAATTTTACAGCCATTGCCAAAGTGACCGTTCCGTAACTTTCAGGTGGCAAACCCGTTCCAAACCGGTACGCTCGGAATCCTGTCTCTATGCACGTTTGGCCAGACATCGTGCTTGTGACCCTAGCCTACCTCTTGGGCGGATTATCGCCGGGGTACTGGCTGGTGCGCTGGCGTACCGGCATCGACGTGCGCACCACGGGCAGCGGCGGGACCGGGGCGACCAACGTGGGGCGAGTGCTTGGCCGCGGAGGCTATACCATGGTTCTGATCGTCGACGTAGCCAAAGGCGCGCTCGTTGGGTGGACAGCGCGGTTGATGGGGATTCCCGCCGCCTCGGCCTTTGCCGCCGCCTTTGCCGTGGTGGCGGGCCACGTCTGGCCCATCTGGCTCGGTTTTCGTGGGGGAAAAGGCGTCGGCCCTTTTGTCGGCGCCTGGCTGATACTCGCCCCGCTGGCACTGGTGCCAAGCCTGGTTCTCGGGCTGGTCTTGCTGGCCTGGCTGCGCCGGTTTTCCATCGCCGGGCTGCTCAGCTTGACCCTGCTCCCGCCCGCCGCCTGGTTGGCCACCGATGCCCGCGCCCCGGTCGTGGCCGCCTGCGCCACATTTGCCCTTCTCCTGTGGTCCCATCGTGCTAATCTCCTGAAACTTGCCGC
>JBAZMN010000433.1:0-2820 GCA_041649735.1 Opitutaceae bacterium
GAGGCGACGGCACGATGAACGAGGTGGCCCAGGCGCTCGTGGGGGCGCCGGCGGCCCTCGCACTCCTGCCCTGCGGCTCGGGCAACGGCCTCGCGCTCCATCTCGGCCTGCCCACCCGGCCCCGCCGCGCGCTGGCGCTGCTCGCCGATCCCACCGCCCGGATCGTGGCCATCGACACCGGCACGGCCAACGGCCATTCGTTTTTCAACGCCATGGGCCTCGGCTTCGACGCCGAGATCAGCCGCCGCTTCAACCGTCTCGCCCGCCGCGGCCTCGCCGCCTACGCCCGGATCGGATTCACCGCGTTTCTCCACCAGCGCGGCGAGCCGGTCGTGATCGGCGACGGCAACGGCACCCGGGAGACGCTCGACGCCTTCATCGTCGCCGTGGCCAATTCCGATCAATACGGCAATCATGCGCGCCTCGCGCCCGGCGCCTGCGTCGACGACGGCCTGCTCGACCTGGTGACCCTCGAGCCGCCCGGTCTCGCCGGCGCCCTGCCGCTCGTCGCGCGGCTGTTTCTCGGCACCTTCGACCGCAGTCCGCGGGTGCGACGGCGGCAGAGTCCGCGCTTTGTCATCCGGCGCTCCGCGCCCGGTCTGATCCACACCGACGGCGAGACGCATGAGACCGGCGCGACAGTGGAGATCGCCGTCCGCCCGCGCAGCCTGCGCCTGGTCGTGCCCGCCGCGTGCCGGGTCGCCTCAACCGACAACCCCTAAGCCCCCTCCCGCCATGGACAAGAAACGACTCCGGGTCCGCACCGTGATCATCTCCGACGTGCACCTTGGCACGCCCGACTGCAAGGCGCGCGAGGTGAATCATTTTCTCCGCAACATCCGCTGCGAAAAACTCATCCTCAACGGCGACATCATCGACGGCTGGCAGCTCCGGCGCAGCGGCCACTGGACCAAGGCGCACACGCGGTTCATCCGCATCGTGCTCAAGAAGCTCGAGAAGCGGGACACGCAGGTCGTCTACATCCGGGGCAACCATGACGACGTCCTCGCCGCCTTTCTTCCGCTCGAGTTTGAAAACCTGCAGATCGTCGAGGATCACGTCCATGAAGGCCCCGGCGGCCGCTATTTCGTGCTGCACGGCGATGTCTTCGATACGGTGACACGGAACTTCGTCTTCCTCGCTCATCTCGGCGATTGGGGTTATCATGTGCTCCTGAAGATCAATCGCGCCTACAACGCCTGGCGGGCGTGGCGCGGCAAGGAATACTGGTCCCTCAGCAAAGCCATCAAGGCCCGCGTCAAGACCGCCGTGAGCCATGTGTCCAAGTTTGAGGATCACATCGCGAAACTGGCCCGGGAGCATCATTGCCTCGGCGTGATGTGCGGCCACATCCACACCCCGGCCGACAAAATGGTCGGCGGGGTGCATTATCTGAACTCCGGCGACTGGGTCGAGTCGCTCACCGCCATCATCGAACACTACGACGGCCGCCTCGAGCTTCTCCACTACACGGATTTTGTGCGGGAACACCCGATGCCGGGCGAGGAACCGCCCCTGGAAACCGCCACGGAACCGGCCGAAGCGTAGACTCCACAGACCATCGCGACCGTGGGCGTCGCTCTCTGCAGTTTCTACGGCTATGGACACACGTCGTTGAGGCTTTCATCCCGGTTGCGATGGGAGCGTTTCGATGGCGATGCAAAATGAAGGACGCTTCGATCCGCCTGCAGATCCCCCTTGTGCGCGGCTGCGCCATGGTCCGGATCACCCGGCGTTAGCAGAAAGCAGGATTTGTCGCCTATGGCATCGTTGGATGGAAACGATTTGGCAAAAAAATCTTGTTCCATAGACTCGTTATACCCTCCCAACATGAATCGACGTGATTTTATCAGAAACAGTGCCCTTTTGGGCAGTTCGACGCTCCTGCTCGGGCAGACGATCGCCTCAGCCGGCGAACCGGTGTCGGAACACAGTGCAACGCCGACCAGCCCCGCTGCATCCGGAGAGCCGCGGCCGAAATCTGCGCCGCGCGAGCTGACCGTGGCGGGACTCCAGATGCTGGTGTCCAAGGATGTGGCGGCCAACGAGCGGGCGATCCATCGGGCGATCGACCAAGCCGCGGGCGTGAAAGCCGATTTTCTGCTGACCCCGGAAGGGAGCCTCAGCGGTTACCATCCCGACTTCGACCGGGTGACGGTGGTTGATGCCGTCGAGCGGCTGGCGCGGCACGCGCAGGAAGCGCGGGTGGGACTGCTGCTGGGCACGTGCTACAAGACGGAAGAGGAGGGAATCGTGGGCTCCGAACCCATCCTCAAGCGGCACGAGTTTTGCTATGACCAGGTCCGGGTCTATGCGCCGAACGGCGAGTACCTCGGCTCCCATGCGAAGATTCTGCTGACGAGCCCGATCGGGCATCCCGGCACCGGAGAAATGAAGTCCTATGTCGGCGGGACGCTGCGCACGTTCACCTGGGATGGAATCTGTTTCGGCGTGCTCATTTGCAATGACCTGTGGGCGACCCCGGGGGCGACGACCATAACCAATCCCTACCTGGCCTGGCGCCTCAAGGAAATGGGGGCCCAGATGCTTTTTCACTCGGTCAATACGGCGGGAACGCCCCTCCTTTATCGCCCCTATCACGAGTCCAACGAGGAGCTTTGGGCGGGGGCGCTGAACATCCCGATCGTCACGGTGAATGCGGCCAATCCCGACGGGGCGCCGACGAATTGCCGCGCGAGTGTCGTGACCCCTGATGGCAAGCGCCATTGCCTGGCCCCCGACGCCGGCGAGCAGTTTTTTTCGTACAAATTGCTGGTGGGTTGAGTCACTTTGGGTGGGGCGCCATCCTTTTGCCGCCAG
>JBAZMN010000434.1:0-2808 GCA_041649735.1 Opitutaceae bacterium
GCCAGCAGAGCCCCGAGGAGCAGGAGGGGTAGCTTCATAAGCGGGAAGATCGGGGATGGCGCGGGGAAAGATGTGAACAGCTGACCGGGAGGCGCGCGTCCTTTCGTTCCAGTTTTCATTTCCCTTCGGCAAACACCGCAAGATTAATCCTTGCATCTCGTTCTTGCCCCGCCCGCCGACCTTTGGTTGAAATGACGGACTCGTTTCGTCCGTCCGGCTATAGGCTTTCGCCTTCTCCCATCCTCCCATGTCCAAGCCTGATCTCATCCGCCCCTACTCCTCCATCGTGCACGACGGTCCCGACCGCGCACCCAACCGCTCCATGCTGCGGGCCGTCGGCTTCAAGGATGCGGATTTCAAGAAGACCGTCGTCGGCATCGCCTCAACCTGGAGCATGCTCACGCCGTGCAACATGCACATCGACGCCCTGGCCCGTGAAGCCGGGGCCGGCGCCGACGCGGCGGGCGGCAAGTCCATCATCTTCGGCACCATCACGGTCGCCGACGGCATCAGCATGGGCACGCTGGGCATGCGGTACTCCCTCGTGTCGCGCGAAGTCATCGCCGATTCGATCGAGACCGTCTGCGGTGCGGAGGGATTCGACGGTCTGGTCGCCATCGGGGGCTGCGACAAGAACATGCCCGGTTGCGTCATGGCCATGGCCCGCCTGAACCGGCCCGCGGTTTTCGTTTACGGCGGCACGATCCTGCCGGGCATCCATCCCGAGTCGCACAAGGACTGCGACATCGTGTCGGTGTTCGAGGCCGTCGGCCAGCATGCCGCCGGCAAGCTCGACGCGCAGGGACTGCAGACCATCGAGGCTTGTTCCATTCCCGGCCCCGGCTCCTGCGGCGGCATGTACACCGCCAACACCATGGCCTCGGCCATCGAGGCGCTGGGCATGAGCCTGCCCAACAGCTCCAGCCAGATCGCCGTCAGTGAGGAAAAGAAGCTCGACTGCCGCCGGGCCGGAGCCGCCGTGCTCGCGCTGGCCAAGGCCGGCATCCGTCCGCGCGACATCTTGACCAAAAAGGCGTTCGAGAACGCCATCACGGTCGTGATTGCCCTCGGCGGCTCGACCAACGCCGTGCTCCACCTCCTCGCCATCGCCCATACCGCCGGCGTGAAGCTTTCGATCGACGATTTCACGCGCATCGGCAAACACGTGCCGGTCCTGGCCGACCTCAAGCCCTCCGGCCGCTACGGCATGGCCCATCTCTCGCGCATCGGCGGTCTGACGCCGCTGATGAAGATGCTGCTCGACGCCGGCCTGCTGCATGGCGACTGCCTGACCGTGACCGGCGGGACCGTCGCCGAAAACCTGCGCGGCGTGCCGCCCTACCCCGCCGATCAGGATGTCGTGCGTCCGTTGTCCCATCCGATCAAAACCGACAGCCATATCCGCATTCTTTACGGCAACCTCGCTGCCGAAGGCGCCGTGGCGAAGATCACGGGCAAGGAGGGCCTGCGCTTCTCCGGCCGGGCGATCGTGTTCGAATCCGAGGAGACCGCACTCAAGGCCATTCTCGACGGGCGCGTGCAGCCCGGCCATGTCATCGTCATCCGCAACGAGGGCCCGGTCGGCGGACCGGGCATGCGCGAAATGCTCGCCCCGACCAGCGCGGTCATGGGCAGGGGTCTGGGCAAGGAGGTCGCGCTCATCACCGACGGCCGCTTCTCCGGCGGCAGCCACGGCTTCGTCGTCGGCCACATCACACCCGAGGCCGCCACCGGCGGCCCCATCGCCGTGATCCGGAACGGCGACCCGATCACCATCGACGCTGAAAAGAACAAGCTCTCGCTCGATCTTCCCGCCAAGGAGCTGAAGGCGCGCCTCAAGGCCTGGAAGCCGGGGAAGCCGCGCGAGACCCGCGGCGTGCTGGCCAAGTACGCCCGGCTCGTCGCCACCGCCTCGCTCGGCGCCGTGACGGATCGGGAGCTGTTTTGATCCGCCTTACTGATTTGACATATGGGTAAGGCGTAGCTTGGCTGTACCCCATGCCAACCAAGGTTCGGGTCAAGATCACCGCCAAGCGCCAGGCCACCTTCCCGGCCGCGGCGCTCAAGGCGTTGGGCGTCAAGCCCGGCGATTATCTCGAGCTCACCCAGGACAAGGCGAGCTGGCGCCTGGTGCCGCTGGGGGTCGATTTCTCCAAACTGGCGCCGCTCCGCGGCAAGATTCCAGCCGGCCATCCTTCCTTCGATCTCGCCACGTGGCGCAACACGTCCAAGGACCATGCCCGCCTACGGGATTGATACATCGCTCCTGGTGCGGTTGCTGACGGGACAACCACCCGCCGACTACCAGACCACGGTGAATTGCCTCACCGCGCTGCGCACCTCGCAACCCGAGCATATCACGGCGGCCAACATCGTGATCGCGGAGGCTTACGCCGTGCTGCAACATCACTACGGTCTGGCCAAGCCCGCGGCCCGGGCAGCTCTGCTCTCGGTCCTGACCAGCGGCCTGATTGAACCGGCTGCCGGCGATGCCGTGCTCGAGGCGCTGAAGACCGCGAAAGAGCCCGGGCTGACCGATCGCTTGATCGCGCTCGACTATGCCCGCTTGGGGGCAATCACGCTCACTCTCGACCGCAAAATGGCCTCGCTGCCTGACTGCCAGAAGCTCTGAAGCAAAAAACCAGTGCGGCCCCACCTCCACCTTCACTTTCACCCTCACCTTTCACTTTCACTCCCTCCCATGTCCTGGACCCGTTTCAAACAGCACTGCTACCGCCACGAGGCGCTGGGGTTGGCGCTGGATCTCAGCCGCCTGCCATTCCCCGACGATTTTCTGGCATCACTGGA
>JBAZMN010000435.1:0-2795 GCA_041649735.1 Opitutaceae bacterium
AGTTTGGCCCCAGCGAATGGGATGGGCGGGGAGCTCTGGCCCCACCTGGGGTTTGCGGGAAAGACAACGGCACCCGTGGCCTCTGGCGGCCAGGGGTGCCGTGTGGTTTTGGGCCTGAGTGCCGCGTAACGAGCCGGGTTACTCTGCGGGGGCCTCCAGGCGTCCCTTGAGTCGATGGCTGCGGCCCTCGATGACGACCGGTTCGCAGTGGTGCAGCAGGCGGTCGAGGACGGCCGCGGTGAGGGTGCTGTCGCAGGCGAAGGTCTTGGTCCAGTCCTTGAAGGCGCGGTTGGTGGTGATGACGGTGGCGCCGCGTTCGTAGCGGCCCCCGAGGACCTGGAAGAGCAGGTCGGCGCCAGTGCGGTCGACGGGCAGGTAGCCGAGTTCGTCGACGATCAGCAGCCGGGGCGCGGTGTAACGGCGCAGGGCGCGGCCGAGGGCGTTGGCGGTCATGGCCTCGGTGAGGGTGTTGACGATATCGGCGGCGGTGGAGAACAGGACGCGGTGCTCATGCTGGCAGGCCTCGGCGGCCAGGGCGATGGCCAGGTGCGTCTTGCCCAGGCCGGTGCCGCCGATGAACACCACGTTGATGTTCTCGTCGAGGAAGCGCAGACTGAAGAGGTGCTGGATCTGGTCGCGGTTGATGCGTCTGGGCCAGCTCCAGTCGAAGGTCTGCAGGGTCTTGCGGGCCGGCAGCCGCGCGTCCTTGAGCCGGCGTTCGGTGGCCCGGGCGTGACGCTGCTCGGTCTCGCCGGCCAGGAGGCGTTCGAGGAACTCCTGGTGCGTGCGGTTCTTGCGGGCGGCTTCGGCGAGTTCGACGTGGACGTTGTCGCGGACCCAGGTCAGGCCGAGACGGGTGAGGGTCTGTGGGAGGTTCATGGCTGGGGTTCCTGCGGTTTGGTGTCGTTGAGGTTGTAGAGCTCCAGATCGGGTTCGGGGATGGCCAGTTCGAGCAGGTCCTGCCGCCGCGTGACGTGCAGCGGCCCGGGTTCGGGTCTGGCGCGGGCGCGGAAGGTAAGGATCGAGAGGATGTAGTCGGCGGCGAAGGCGCCGTGTTCCAGCGCGTCGGCCAGCACGCGGGCGGTCTGGTCGCGGCCGTGGATGGCGGCCAGCGCGTTGATACGCCGCAGGTGGGACCGCCAGTCGGGCCGGCGTTCCAGCAGGCCGGCCAGATAACGCTCGGCGGCGGGGCCGAGGGTGTGGAAGTCCTCCAGCAGCCGCCGGTCGGCGGCGTGGCGGGTACGGATGACCAGACCGCGTTCGTGTTCGGGGATGAGCAGGTCCTGGCGCCGGCCGTAGCAGCGGGGATGGTCGGCGAGGAGCCGGCGGTCCGCGGGGGCCAGCAGGACGATGCGCCGGGCGGAGCGCTGGAGGATCACCCGGCGGCGGGCGAAGGCGCAGGGCACGCTGTAGCGGTTGGTCTCCACGGTGACGCGGAAGCGGCTGTCGGCCACGGTCTGTTTCTCGACACCGCATTCATAGGGCACCGGCGGCAGGGCCCGCAGGCGGGTCTTCTCCTCGGCCGCAAAGACCTCGGCCGGGCGCCGGCCGGTGGCGCCGTGAACCCGCACGTTGGCCTCGTTGACCAGCCAGTCACGCAGGGCCGCCTGGAGCGGTTCGAGGGCGCCCGGTTCACGGCCGGCGAAGAAGGCGCTCTTCAGGTAGCCGACCCCCGATTCGACGCGCCCCTTCTCGTTGGGACAGTAGGCGTGGCAGGGGTCGATGGTGAAGCCGTAGTGCCGGGCGAAGGCGGCGTAGTCGGCGGTGAGTCGCGGCCGGCCGTCCGGTCCCAGGCCGGCCACGGCCGTCTTGCAGCGATCCACGCGCACCTTCTCGGGCACGCCGCCGAAGAACTCGAAGGCCCGGCGGTGGCACTCCAGCCAGTGTTCCATGGCCTCGCCGAGCGACAGTTCAGCGTACAGCAGGCGGCTGTGCCCCAGCACCATGACGAAGAACGACAGCCGCCGCGGCGTGCCCAGCACGTCCACGCGCTGCCACTGGCCCCAGTCGGCCTGGGCACACTCGCCCGGCGCAAAGCAGAGCGTGAAGTGCGCCCGCCGCGACCGCGGCCGCAGCGCCGCCACATACTCGCGCACGATGGTCACCCCGCCGGTGAAGCCGCCTTCCGACCTCAGCAGCGACCACACCCGCCGTGCCGGCAGGTCCGGGTGCCGTTCCAGCAGGGTCTGGATCCACACCCGGTGCGTGTCCAGCATCGAGGGGCGTGGTGCCCCCGCCGCCGCCCGGCGCGGCTGCCCCGGCGCCAGGGCCGCGCGCACCGTGCGCCGATGGACTCCCAGCCGCCGGGCGATTGCCCGCAGCGACAGCCCCTGGCGGTGCCACTCGCGCACCGTCTCCACGTCCAGGCGCTTCATGCCGCACCTCCCGGCAGTTCCAGCACCTGCCACAGCGGCGCCTCATAGGCCACCAGGCCGGCCGCCTCCAGTTCCGCCCGCGCCGTGCGCAGCCCGGGCAACTCCAGGTGCAGCCGCCGCGCCACGGCGTTCTCGCTCCAGTACGACAGACCCTGCGCGTCGGCCACCGTGACCAGGAACAGGTACAGCGCCAGGGCCGCGTGCGACCGGCCGTTGACGTGACCCTCGCGCACCAGCCGGTGGTCCACCCAACTGAACGACGCCGGCACTCGCCGCACCCGTGCCGGCACCACCGGCACCTTCACGATTCCTCGCATAACTCGGTTCTCCAGCGCCGGGCACGGCCCCATTGCCGCCCGGCTGCCGGAGAACATCGGCCGCCTCGGCCGCCTCACCAATGCGAGCGAGTGACAGGCTGCA
>JBAZMN010000436.1:0-2794 GCA_041649735.1 Opitutaceae bacterium
GCGTCCGGTTTTAGAGTGACGCCAGCGTATGAAGATCTATCTGGACGGAAAGTTCGTGGATGCCGCCGATGCGAAAATCTCCGTGTTCGATCACGGCCTGCTCTATGGCGACGGGATTTTCGAGGGAATCCGTCTGTATCAGGGCAACATTTTCCGTCTGGAGGAACATCTGGAGCGCCTGTGGTATTCGGCGAAGGCCCTGCTCCTCACCATTCCCCTTTCACGGCCGGAGATGGCGGCAGCCACCTGCGAGGCCTGCCGGCAGAACGGCCTGCGCGACGGCTACATCCGCCTCGTGGTCACGCGCGGAGTGGGCGACCTGGGGCTCTCGCCGTGGCTGTGTCCCAAGCCCTCGGTCATCATCATTGCCGACAAGATCTCCCTTTATCCGCCCGAGTATTATACGAGCGGGCTGAGCATCGTCACGGTGCCGACCCGCCGCATGAGCCCGGCGGCGCTGTCGCCCTCGATCAAATCGCTCAACTACCTCAACAACATCCTGGCCAAGCTCGAGGCCCGGCAGGCCGGGGCGCTCGAGGCCATCATGCTCAACGAGCAGGGATTTGTCGCCGAATGCACCGGCGACAACGTGTTCATCGCCCACAAGGGGCGTCTTTTCACGCCGGCCGCCCAGCAGGGCGCGCTGAAAGGCATCACCCGGGACGCGATCCTCGCCATTGCCCAGAGCCTGGGCGTGCCGCTGGAAGAGCATGACCTGACCCGCTACGACATCTGGAACGCGGATGAATGCTTCCTGACCGGCACCGGCGCCGAGGTCATCCCGGTGGTCAAGCTCGACGGCCGCGAGATTGGCAGCGGCAAGCCGGGTCCGCTGACCAACCGGGTGCTGACGGAGTTTCGCCAGCGCGTGCTCACCGAGGGCACGAGAATCTGATTGTTCGTGCCGGCCGCCGCCGGCACCCGGTGAACCCGGCGGGGGCCGGCGTGTCACAAAAAGAGGGTAAATTTCCTCCCTGCGCTCGTCCTTGCCAGCGGGCGGACCGCTGGCATGATTGGTGCAGGTAAAGAAGGGAAAGGCGCCCGTGTGTCACACTTTTGTGCGGCGCAGATCGCCGTTTTCCTGCAACGTGTTATATTAGATGCCATGGCCAACTCACTGAAATGCGACCTCTGCGGCAAACCCGCAACCGTCCATCTCACGCAGATCGTCAACAACAAGATCCACAAGGTTGACCTCTGCGAGGAATGTGCGCAGGCCAAGGGCGTCACCGACCCGAGCGGGTTTTCACTCGCCGATTTGCTGTTGAAGACCTCGCTCAATCCGGAGCCGGCGGCCGATGTCGTGCGGTGCGAACAGTGCGGCTTCACCCAGGCCGATTTCAAGAAGCATGGCCGCTTTGGCTGCCCGGCCTGCTACGAGGCGTTCAAGGAGGTATTGACGCCGATGCTGGGCAACATGCACAAGGGCATCACCCACGTGGGCAAGGTGCCGCAGCGGGCCCTGGAGCGGAAGTCCCTCTACGACCGGCTCACCCAGCTGCAGGGGGACCTCGACCAGGCCATCAAGGCCGAGCGCTACGAGGACGCCGCCCGCTTTCGCGATGAAATCCATCAGGTCAAGCAAGCCTTCGGCGAGGAAAGGCCGGACTGACATGAAGATTGCGCCACTGTTTGAAGCCCAGACCGAGCCGGCCGATACTGCGACCGGCAAGTGTGCGATCGTGCTCATGACCCGCGTTCGGCTGGCCCGCAACCTGGCCAGCCAGCCCTTCCCGGGTTGGGCCAAAGAGTCGCAGCGCAGCGCCATGTTGGCCGGGAGCATGGAAGCCATGACCGACCTGCCGCCGCTGAAAAAAGGGCTGAGCCTCAAGATCGAGGAACTCTCCGACCTCGAGAAGCAGATTCTGGTTGAACGGCATCTGATCAGCCGCGAATTGAGCACGGCCAAACACGGGGCCGGGGTGGTCATCAGCCGCGACCAGACCACCTCGGTGATGATCAATGAAGAGGACCACCTCCGCATCCAGGTCATGCGGGCCGGATTCCAGCTCAAGAAGGTCTGGAACGCCATCAACACGCTTGATACCGCGGCTGAGGAGAAGCTGGACTACGCCTTTTCCCCCACGCTTGGCTATCTCACCGCCTGCCCGACCAACCTCGGCACCGGCATGCGGGCCTCGGCCATGATGCACCTGCCCGCCCTGGTCATCTCCAGCCAGATGGAAAAGGTCGTGCGCGCCGTGAACCAGCTGGGCATGGCCGTGCGCGGTCTTTTCGGCGAGGGCTCCGACGCCAGCGGCAGCATTTTCCAGATTTCCAATCAAACCACCCTCGGCGAGACGGAGGAGGAAATCATCAAGCGGCTCTCCAGCGTGCTCAACACGATCATCGAGCATGAGCTCAACGCCCGTGCCAAGCTGCTCGAGAGCGACGCCGGCAAGCTCTTCGACAAGGTCGGCCGCGCCTTTGGCATCCTCCAGAACGGCCGCCTGCTCACCTCGGCCGAGGCCATGAACCTGCTTTCCCTCATCCGCCTCGGCATCGACCTCGGCGTGTTTCCCGATGCCCGGCGGCCGGTGATCGACCGTCTTTTCATCGAAGCCCAGCCCGGCCACGTCCAGTATGCCGCCCACGGCGCGTATGAATCGTCCCAGCGCGATCTGCTCCGGGCCCAGTTCCTGCGCGGCGAGTTTGCCAAATTCGGATCGCCGGATTTCAACAGTGCAGGGAAAAACTGACACCCCGGACCTCTCCCCTCTCATGGAACCAATGAATAATTTCACCCCCCGCGCGCAGCAGGTGCTCGCGCTGGCCCGCAAGGAAGCCGACCGCT
>JBAZMN010000437.1:0-2785 GCA_041649735.1 Opitutaceae bacterium
TGGTGGGACGCCTGCGCCGGCGAGGGCGGCAAGACGCTGCATCTTGCCGATCTGATGCAAAACCGGGGGCTCATCTGGGCCAGCGACCGTTCTGTCCGCCGGCTGCAGATCCTGAAAAAACGCGCCGCGCGCGCCCAGGTGTTCAACTACCGGGCCGTCGCCTGGAACGGCGGCCCGCAGCCGCCGACCAAGACCAGGTTCGACGGCATCCTCGTCGACGCGCCGTGCAGCGGCGTCGGCACCTGGCAGCGCCATCCGCACGCCCGCTGGACCGTGTCGCCCGCCGATGTGCGCGAACTTGCCGCCGTGCAGCAAAAACTGCTGCAGCATGCGGCCGGCTCGCTCAAATCCGGTGGCCGCCTCGTCTACGCCGTGTGCACGCTCACACGCACCGAGACGACCGGCGTCGCCGCCGCCTTCACCGCCGATCATCCGGAGTTCGAACCCGTGGCTGTATTTCCAGAGACCAAAGATCAGCGATCAGAAGTCAGCGGTCAGGCAGCCAGGCCGGCTCTGACATCTGACCTCTGTCGTCTGTCCTCCGTAGTCCTCTGGCCACAGGAGCTGAACGCCAACGGCATGTTCATCGCCGCATGGAGCCGCCGGTGAAAATTACTTCCGCCACCGTGCGGAACGACTTCAACGACGCCAACGTCGTGGTGCACTACGCCCGGGCCGCCCATGAACTCGGACTGTGGGCCTCGGAGCGGCTGCTCATTGAACGCTGGTTCCCCGACCGCAATGCGCCCCTGCTCGAGATCGGCTGCGGCGCCGGCCGCGTCACGCTCGGCCTCTGGGATCTCGGGTACCGCGATCTCACCGCCGTGGACTTCGCGGAAGAACTCCTCGACCAGGCCCGCAGCCTCGCCGCCCTGCGCGCCGTCAGCGAGATCCGCTTCCGGCACGCCGACGCCACCCGTTTGAGCCGATGCCAGAGCATCAGCGATATTGCGGGACGGACGGGCTTTGCCGGGGCGCTGTTCATGTTCAACGGCCTGATGCAGATTCCCGGCCGGGAGCACCGCCGGCAGGCCCTGCGCGAAATCCGCGCCGTGTGCCGGCCGGGCGCGGTCTTCCTCTTTACCACCCATGACCGCGACGACGGGGCGCGCGACCGGCCCTACTGGACGGCGGAGGCGGCCCGCTGGGCGCGGGGCGGGCAGGATCCCCGCCTGCATGAGTTCGGCGACCGGTACTTTCGCGACGACCACGGCGGGCACACCTTCATGCACCTGCCGACGCGTCCCGAGGTGCAGAAGGCCCTGGCCGCCACCGGCTGGACACCCGTCTTCGACGCCATGCGCCGCGACCTCGCCCGCGAATCGCAGGCCGTGCGCGATTTTTCCGACGAGTGCCGTTTCTGGGTGGCAAGGAGGGAGTAGGCCTGTCGCTGTTTCGCCGGCAACATGTCAACTAATAGTTGACGTGTTGCTAGGAAGAGGAACGGGCAACGAACAGCCGCCCGCAGTGCACTGCGGGCGGGCAACGCCCGGCAATCGCCGCTGGCCGGATCCGAATCTGGCAATCACGCCTAGCTTTTTGGTACGGGCTTGCTACGTTTCGCGGATGCGATTCCTGTTCCCACGCGCCCGGCTTCCGGCCGCCGCGCCCAACGCCGCTTGCCCATCGCGAGACCCTGCCCTAGCCTGCGTTTCCCATGACTTTCCTTGGATTTGGTGACCGGACATGGCTCTGGCTGGCCTCCGCCTGCTACGCGGCCGGCTTGGTACTGGGCACCGTGGCCCTGCTGCGCGATCGGCGCCATTCGCGCCTGGCCATGTATGCCATCATCGCCGCCGGCTTCGTCCTGCAGACGCTCGGCCTCTATCTGCGCGGCCTGACGGTGAAAGGCTGCCCGATCGGCAACACGTTCGAGATCTTCCAGTTCACGGCGTGGTCGGCCATCGCGCTCTATCTCGTGATCGGCGTCACGTTCCGCCTGAGCCTGCTCGGCTATTTCACTTCGTGCCTGTCCGCGGTGCTGACGCTCGTCTCGCTCGCCACCCCGGCCTGGGACGCGAGCCGGCGCATCGGGGCGTTCGGCGGCAACACCTGGATCGAATTTCACGCCGCCCTCGCCCTCTTCAGCTACGGCGTCTTTGCGCTGCTCGCCCTCACCTCGTGCATGTACCTGCTGCAGACGTACAGCCTGAAGCACAAGCGCCTGCACGGACTCTTCTCCTTTCTGCCCTCGATTCTGGAACTTGATCACATCGGCGTGCGCCTGCTGGTCGCCGGCGTGGTCCTGATGACGTGGTCGCTGGGGGTCGGCTCCCTCCACTGGCTGCAGGACCTGGCCAGCGTCAACCTGGACAAGCTCCTCATCACCGTGGGCGTGTGGATCGCCTACGGCGCGGTGATGATCCTGCGCCTGCGCAGCCGGCTCGTGTCGCAACGCCTCGCGTGGACCTGCCTGGTGCTGTTCGCCGCGGCCCTGCTTTCCCTCGGTCCGGTCAATGCCAGCCGTCATCCGGCGGCACCGGTCGTGCCTCCCTCCGCCAGCAAGACATGAGCGTCCCCACCCTCTTTCTCCTCGGCGCCAGCCATCACACCGCGCCGCTCGAGCTGCGCGAAAAACTGGCGCTGGCCGGCGGCAAGCTCGACGCCCTGCAGGGCGAATTAAAGGCGGTCGGCGGGCTGAGTGAATTCACGGTGCTCAACACCTGCAACCGCGTCGAAATCTACGGCGTGGCCGCGCAGCCCGGGACCGTCGCCGGCCTGCAGGCGGCCTTTTGCGCGCTGAATCAGATGGATGCCGCGGTGTTCGAGCAGATCCGGCTCGAAC
>JBAZMN010000438.1:0-2781 GCA_041649735.1 Opitutaceae bacterium
CCTCAAGGCCTACCGCTTCTCTTTCGCCTGGCCCCGGATCATTCCGGGCGGCACCGGCAAGGTCAATGAAGCCGGCCTGGCGTTCTACGACCGGCTGATCGACCGGCTGCTCGCCGCCGGCATCGAGCCCTGGGTGACGTTGTATCACTGGGATTACCCCTACGAGCTCTCTTGCCGCGGCGGTTGGCTCAACCCGGAGAGCCCGCGCTGGTTTGCCGATTACGCCCGTGTCGCGGTCGATCGCTTCTCCGACCGCATCACCCATTGGCTCACGCACAACGAGCCCCAGTGTTTCATCGGTGCTGGCCTTCAGACTGGTGAGCACGCCCCCGGTTATAAGCTGGGCATGGGCGAAGTCCTCCGCGCCGCTCATCATGCCCTGCTGGGCCATGGCCTGGCCGTGCAGGTGATCCGCGAGCGGGCCAAACGCCCCGCCCAAGTGGGCTGGGCGCACACCGGCAACACTCCCTACCCGGCCACGGATGCGCCCGATGATCTGGCGGCCGCCCGTGAGGCCTGGACGGCGACCCGGCCCAACACGGTCTGGAATCATACCTGGTGGAATGATCCGCTCTTCCTCGGCCACTATCCGGAAGAGGGCCTGCGGGTTTACGGTGACGCGGCCCCGAAATTTACCGAAGCTGAGATGCGCACCATCGCGCAGCCGCTCGATTTTTATGGCACGAACAACTACCGCGCCAACGCCGTGCGGCGCGCTGCCGACGGGAGTGTCGAACGGGTGGTCCCGCCTCCCGGCCAATCGACAACCCACATCGATTGGCCCCTCGACGACGATCTGCTTTACTGGTCCGCGCGTTGGCCGGCTGAACGTTACCACAAGCCGATCGTGTTCACGGAAAACGGCTGCAGCGGAACCGACTGGGTGGGGCTCGACGGCCGGGTCCCTGACGGTGCGCGCATCGACTACACCCGGCGCATGTTGCGGGGCATTCGCCGCGCCCTCAACGAAGGCATCAATGTGCACGGCTACTTCCACTGGGCGCTCATGGATGACTTCGAGTGGCAGTTCGGTTACCACTATCGCTTCGGGCTGGTGCATGTGGACTTCACCACGTTCAAGCGCACGCCGAAGGATTCATTCCATTGGTATCGCGAGGTCATCGCGGCGCGCGGCGCCAATCTTTAAGCCAGCCTGACGCAGCAACGTCGCCAATGAGCAGCGGGCCGGACTTCGGCCGGCCATTCGTGAGCCGAAGCCTACCCCATAGGCGGACATGGTCACCCCCCGGTAGAGCCCGGAACGAAAACCGCGCCGGGAGCTTGGTGCGGATGGGTATGTTGCTTTAATCCCGCGTCCCAGTTGCCGGGAAGGCGTTTCGCAAACAACATCCACTCTCGCAAAAAAACATTCGTCGGGCATTATTTATCCCGACTCAATCCACCGCATGCTCGCGTCCAGTCCCATCGCCGGAACGCCGTTGGCCCCGGCCGAGTTTGATCTCGAACTCGTCCGGAAATACAACGTGCCCGGGCCGCGCTACACCTCCTATCCCACCGCGCCGCAGTTTACGGAGGCCACGCCGCCGGAGGCGCTTGCCGACGCCATCCGCCGGGACAACCGTGAAGCCCGGCGCCCGCTCTCGCTTTATTTCCACCTCCCGTTCTGCGAAACCCTCTGCTGGTTCTGCGGCTGCACGACGGTCATCACCCTGAAGCGCGATGCCGCGTCCATTTATCTCGATTATCTGGAAAAGGAGCTGGCGCTGATTCAGCCGCTGCTGCACCCGTCGCGCCGGGTGGCCCAGATGCATTTCGGCGGAGGCACGCCGACCTTTCTGCCGCCGGCCGTGATCCGGCGGCTGGGCGAGGCCATCCAGACGCGGTTCAAGTTTGCCGACGACTCGGAAAACAGCGTCGAGGTCGACCCGCGCCGCATCACCCGCGACCACATCCGCGCCTTCCGCGAACTCGGATGCAACCGCGCCTCGCTCGGTGTCCAGGACACCAATCCGGTCGTACAGCTGGCGATCCACCGGGTCCAGCCGCTGGAGGTTACCCGCCAGGCCTTCGACTGGATGCGCGCCGAGGGCTACCGTTCCATCAGCGTTGATTTGATCTTCGGCCTGCCGCACCAGACCGCTGACTCGTTCGCCCGCACCATTGACGACGTGCTCACCCTGCAGCCGGACCGCCTGGCCGTGTTCAGCTACGCCCACGTGCCATGGATCAAGCCCTCCCAGCGCATTTTTGAAAAACAGGCCAACCTGCCCTCCACCGAGGAAAAACTGAAGATGCTGTCCACCGCCGTGCGCCGGCTCACGGCGGCCGGCATGGTGTACATCGGCATGGACCATTTTGCCCGCGCCGATGACGAGCTGGCCGTCGCCCAGCGTGAAGGCACGCTGCAGCGCAACTTTCAGGGCTACAGCACCCATGCCGGCGCCTCGATCTACGGGTTCGGCATGTCCTCCATCTCGCAGACGGAGGATTCCTACCGGCAAAACCTCAAAGAGCTGCCCGCCTACGATGCGGCGCTGGATGCCGGCCGCCTGCCGCTTGAGCGCGGGCTGCTGCTGAGCAAGGAGGACCGCATCCGCCGCCAGGTCATCATGCGCATCATGTGCGACCGGCGGGTCAATTATGCCGACCTGTCGCGGAGGCTGGGAGTGGACTTCCAAACGACGTTTGCCCGGGAGATCGAGTCGCTTGCCGATCTGGAGGCGGACGGGCTCCTCCAACGCAGCCGCGAAGGGTTCATCATCACCGGTGTGGGCGCGCTGCTGATCCGCATCATCGCCATGCGCTTCGACGCCTACCTGG
>JBAZMN010000439.1:0-2763 GCA_041649735.1 Opitutaceae bacterium
CGCGCCCAGGCTCTTGAGCGGGCCGCCCGCGGCCGGCGTGGCGACCGGGGCCGGTTTGTTGCCCCCGCGGGTGGCAGCGTCCGCCGGGGCGCCGGCGTGACGCAGGGCCTCCAGTTCACGATCGAGCTTCATCGGCGAGACCGGCTCGGCCGTGCCCAGCTCCTGCGCGAACAGGCTCACGCGAAATTCCTCCACCAGCCAGCGGAAGTGCTCGGCCGCGGCCGCGCCGACCGCGGCACGCGGCCAAGCCGCCACGGCTTGCACATACGGCGCCAGCTGCCGCGCCCGTCCGGCGTCGCGCTCCGGATTCTGTTTCCACCGGTCAGCGCGCAGTTTCATCGCCTTCAGGTAGCGCGACAGGTGGTCGAGCCGGGCAAACGGCGTGGCCGCGAGAAAGTCGGGCGGGAGCAGTGCCGCCAGATCCTCCGCCAGGCCGGAATACGGCTGCGGATGCGTGAGCAGCTCCTGCCGCAGGGTGAAGATCTCGCGCAACCGGTCCGTCAGCCGCGGCACCACGCCCCGCAGATCGGTCCGGATGCGCTCGAGTTCGCGGGTGAAGGCTTCCGCGGTCAACGGCGCCACCCGGCGTCCGCAGGCCCACCGGCGCAGCGACTCCATCGCCTGTTCCGGGAGCGTTCCCGCCGGGGTGAATGCGGCCGCCAGCACGCCCACCGCGCGCAGGTCCCGCAGGTCGCGCTGCAGCCAGGCCAGCTCATGGCGCAGCTGCAGTTCGAAAAGATGAAACAGGCCGCGCTGCTGTGCCGCCTGCGCCTCCTCGGGCGATTGCATCAGCCGCAATGCCACCCCGGCCGTCACCGGCACGAGCGCCGGATAGGCGTAAACCGGCACGCCGGCCTGGTCGCACACATGGATCCGTCCGGGGATTTCGCCGAAGGTCCAGGCGGTCTGGGCGCCCTGCTCCCACTTTGCCCGCGCGTCGCGCCATTCGGCACTCTGCCGGCCGGCCGGGTCCCGGGCCGCCTCCACGCTGAGCTCCCGTTGGTGCTTTTCCAGCAGCTGGTGCAGTTCCGCCAGGTCGCGGCTGGCGGCCAGCGGCCGGCCGGCTTCGTCCACCACCTGCACCCGCACCCGCAGATGGTCGGGCAGCGGCTTTTCCGCCCAGCCGCGCAGGTCGACGGCGAGGCGGTGCGCCTCGCGCAGGTGGCCGGCAAGCGTTTCCGCCAGGTTCTGCCGGCCAGCAGAAGGGTGGCCGTGCTGCGCCACGGCGCGGGCCGCCGCCTTCGCCGTCTCTGCCAACGGAATGAGCGTGCGCCGCTGGCTGGTCGGCAGCGCCTTCAACAGGTGCAGAACCTTCTCCTCGAGGTGGCCGGGCACGGCCCAGTCGAGCGCAGCGGGCGTGAGCGCCGCAGCGTCGCGCGCGGCGACCGTGATCGTGACTCCGTCCTCCTCCTGGCCGGGCCGGTAGGCGTAATCGATCGGCAGCACGCGGTTCTCGAGCGGCAGCGTATCGGGAAATGCAGCCGCATCGTGCGTCGCCGCTTCGGCCCCGCGCAGATCCTCCGGCTCCAGTTGCAGAAACGCCGGCTCGGTCCGGCGGCGCTCGCGCACGAGGTCGACGAGTTCCGGCACGGAGGAAATACCCTGGTAGGGCGCGACCGCTGGGCGCGCCGAATTCTTGGACGGACGGTCCGGCCTGCCCGCCGAAACCTCGGCAAAGGCGGGCGGTCCGTCCCTACCCTCCGGCAGGAGCCGGGCGGCGTAGAAGCGGTACATCGCCTCGTCGAGGTTCAGGTAGCCGCTGCTGCGCGTGCGGGTCAGGATGATTTCGACCTTGTCCCGGACCTTGCGGTTGTGCACCAGGAAGTCGAAGGGCCACGTGATGGTGTCGTTGACCAGCGCCTCGCGGATGAAAATCTCGGTGGCGCGGACCGGATCGATCTTCCCGTAGCCGACGGCCCGCGATTCGAGTTCGAGCCCGTAGAGCCGGGCGCGGCGCCTCACCAGCACCCGGCCGGCCTCGGCGTTCCAGAACGGATCGGTGTGGCTGACCCGGAGCAGGTGCGCGCCGAGGTCGAGCGCCCAGGCCGGATCGAGCCGGGCGACGGTCCGCGCAAACAGGCGCGTGGTTTCGACGATCTCCGCCGCCATGATCCAGCGGGCCGTGCGCTTCACGGGTGACCCGCCGGCCTCTAGCGTCTTGGCGGGGGAGGCCTTCCCTGGTTTTTCCGGTTTCGCGTGCAGTACCGAACCGGGGAACAGGGTCACCTTGCTCTGTTGTCCGGCAGCGTGCGCGGCCCGGTAGAGTCCCGTCGGTTCATCGCGCACGGCGATGTTGCCGAGCAGGCCGGCCAGAATGCTGCGATGGATGGCGCGATAGGCCGGCGTGCCGAACCCTAGTTCCGCGTTTCGGGTCTTGGATTTTGGGTTTGGGGTTTGGGATTTCGACTTTTGGGCGCGGGCTGTAGCCGGCCTCGGCGAGGCCGGGCCGGAGTCAGCGCCTCCGGCGACCACGCCATCCCGCACCGAGGTGAGCTTGAAGTCGTCGCGCTCCTCCAGCACCTCGAGGAGCTGGTCGTGGATGTCGCGCCACTCGCGCAGACGGGTGTAGGAGAGGAAGTGTTCGTGGCAGAAGCGGCGCAGCCGGCCCTGCGTCATCACCTCGAACTCGCCGTGCAGCGCCTCCCAGATGTTGAGCAGCGTGAGGAAATCGGAGTCGGGATGCGCAAAACGCCGGTGCGCCGTGTCGGCCTGCGCCTGCCGGTCGAGCGGCCGCTCGCGCGGGTCCTGGATGCTGAGGCCGGC
>JBAZMN010000440.1:0-2762 GCA_041649735.1 Opitutaceae bacterium
CAGCCGGTCGCGCTCGTAAGCGGAGAGCTGGTCGCGCCAGCGCGCCGTTTCCGTGGGAACGCCGACCCACAGCACGCGGCGGCGGAGCTGATCCTGCGCCAGCCTGGTTTCCTCGAACCAGCGCGTGATTTCGGCCCGGATGTACACCAGCACGGAGGCGAACAGGCCGGTCATGATGACCACGGAGCGGGCCAGCTGGGACCGAAGCAGGAACAGGCAAAGGATGACGCCGATGACGGTGAACAGGCAGCCCCGCACGGCCGCACCGATCACCGCGAGGCGCGGGGCGGGGCGCGGATGCGTGTAGAAGTTCTGTCCGGCGAGAAGCGCCGGACCGAGGAACATCACCAAAGGGGCGAGAGCGAGATAGCCGGGGAACGGTTCGAGCGCCGGCAGGTTCCAGAAGGGAAACTGCGCGCGCAGCCAGTAGGCCAGGCACCAGGCGCCACCGAAGAGGCCGGCATCCAGTGCCTGCAGCAGACGAATGCGCGCTCGCCGATGATGCGTGAGCATGAATGGCTGGCAGTACGTCCTCTTCCGGCGGTCCCTAGAGTATTTTGGTAAAGACCTGCCCGGTGTCGTCGACAAAAGTCAGCACCGTCGCGCTGACGCCGGTCAGCCGCAGGCCGAGTTCGTAATCGACCATGTCGTTCACCCGGTAGACGCGGTCGTTCATCAGCACCTTGCTCTCGCTGCCGGCGGCACGAACGCCGGTGACGCGCAGATTGTCGAGGTAAGTGAGAATCTTGACATTCTGCTTTGGCGCGGCCGGCGGGGCGGGCTTGGCGGCCGCAGATTCCGCCGCCGCCGCGAGCTTGGGCGTTGGCTGCCCGACCGTCACCGGCGGGGGAGTCGCGGTGTTGACCTGAACGGAAACCGTCGCCGGTTCCGGCACGGCCGGCGGCGCAGGTGCCGCGGTGATCGCGACGGGTGCAGGCGCCGGGTTGGCGGCCGGTGGGGCCGGCTGGCTGGCCACCGGCGGCGGTGCCGGTTCGCCGGCCGGGGTCGAGGCAGGCAGAGACGTTGGCGGCGCGTTGACGGTGGCCTGGGCGGGCGAAGGCGACACCGCTGTCGAAGTGCTGCCAGCCGCCGCCGGGGCAGTCGGAGCAGGTGTGCCAGTGGCGCCCGCTGCCGGAGCAGCCACCTGCGGCGCCCGAGCGATCACCGGCTTCTCTTCCTTGCGCAAGACAAGCACCACGATGACCGTGACGCCCACGAGCACGACCATCAGGGCCACAAACCCAAGCAGGATGGTTTCGAAGCCGATCGGCTTGCCGCGCCGGACGACGGCGGGAACGGGAGCGGACGGTGCGCCGGGAGTCACGGAAGGCACGGCGGATACCGGCTGCGGGGTTTGCAGCTTCTGTGCCTTTTTCAGGGCGTCGTTGATGAGACTCATGCGGTGGTGTTTCCGGCGGAGTGAAATGGTTCTGGCGCAGCGCGGCGGCATCTGCAACCCAGCATTCAGGTCAGGGTCGACACCTCCTTGATGGCGCGGCGGACATCCCAGTAGTTGACCTCGTCGGAATCGCGGACAAAGGCCGAAAGCAGCGCCTTGTCGCACAGGTTGTTGATCACCCGGGGAATGCCCTTGCTGACCCGGTGGATGGACCGCATGGCCGCCGACGTGAAGAACGGTTTGCCGCTGGCGCCGGCCAGCGTGAGCCGGTGCTGGACATAATGCGCGGTGTCATGCTGGGTCAGCGGCCGGAGTTCGGAGTGCACGAGGATCCGCTGCCGGAGCTGGCGCAGGCGGTCCTGGGCCAGCACGCTTTTCAGCTCGGGTTGCCCGATGAGCACAATCTGCAGGAGCTTCTGCTTGTCGGTCTCGAGATTGGAAAGCAGGCGGATCTGCTCCAGCACCTTGAAGGAGAGGTTCTGGGCTTCATCGATGACGAGCACGATGTCGCGTCCCTGTTCGATGCGGTGCAGCAGCACGCGATTGATCTGGGCCGCCAGATCGTGGTGACCCTGGGCCAGGTGGGTTTCGCCCAGCTCGGTGAGGATGGCCCGCAGCATTTCGATCTCGGTGATGCGGGTGTTCAGGATGAGCGCGGTGTCGTAGCGCGAAGCATCCAGCTCGTTGAGAAAGCGCCGGCAGAGCGTCGTCTTGCCGCAGCCGACCTCCCCGATCAGGACGATGAATCCCTTTTTCTCCTGCACGCCGTACTTCAGGTGCTGCAGGGCTTCCTGATGCGTGGGGCTCAGATAGAGAAACTTCGGATCCGGAGTGATGTTGAAGGGCATCTCCGTGAGGCCGTAGAAACTCTGGTACATGGGGGACGGAAGGGTTGCGGGGATCGAGAGCCGGTTACTATGCGCTGGTCGGGCCGCCTGAGGCAAGCGGACAACCCGCGGAGCCGCAAGATTTACCGATGCTTCCCAAACTGCCGGCCCTCGAGGGAAAAGGATTGCCCGTCGCCGCGGGAGATCCATACCGAAATGCATTCGAACGTGAATGCGCGCCGCCTCATCGCCTGGATTTACGCCGTGCTCTTCATCGGCATCGGGACGCTTTCCGGGGTGTTTTTCTTCCGTACTTATCAGGAATACGCCCAATACCAGCGTCTCGAGGCGGAGAGCCGCCAGAAGCTGGTCCAGGCGGAGCAGAAACTGAAGGATCAGGAGCGGGTGCTGGAACGGTTGCGTTCCGATCCGGATTACGTCGCCAAAGTCATCCGCCAGCAGCTGCGTTATGCCAAGCCCTCGGAGCTGATTTTCCGCTTCGAGGATTGACGGGGAAAAACGTTGCCCACCTGCCG
>JBAZMN010000441.1:0-2758 GCA_041649735.1 Opitutaceae bacterium
TCTGGCTGGGATGCCCGCACCATCTGGGTAGCGCATAGAACGGTCTGGGTGGACCTGGAAGGGCGCCGGGTGCTCGAGACCGCAGTCGAGCCCTATCCATCCCGTCCTTGGGACACCAAGATCGGAGGAATGAAGCATGCATTGAATGAGCCGATCAGACGGACCTTTTCCGGTCAGGTCAGAATCGTCGACCGCCGGCCTCTGCACTGCGATGATTTTAAGGAGCCCACCCCACCGGGGGCTGGGCCGTTGGCTATGGAATTCCTTTTCCCTTATGCGCAAGGTGGTCGCGAACCCCTGGTCGCTACCGGGCAAGGACGAAAGGGCGATCTGCTTTATGTTGATCACATCGCACCGGGACGCCTGAGGTTTCACTTTCTGCATGCGGGGTACGGCGGCCCCGCATCGGCGGAGGTGACGGTTGCTTCCGACAAACCCCAGCATCTCCTGGTGTGGATGGGTTCGTTTGCGGCGACAGGCGCTGCTTCCGAGCCCCAAGGCAGCCTGCCGCTCCGAAACCGATTGCTGGTGACCTTTGAAGGGAAGACCATCTTTGACCAGCGACAGGAATTTTATCCGGCCGGAAGCCAGCCCGTCGCTATTGGCCGGGACACGCTCGGCCTTGGCGTCACCGAGCATTTCTTCGGCGGCAGAGTGCTGAGCATTGCTTCGTTCCCCTATACGGCTTTGCCGGCTTACGAGCCCACAGGAAGCTACGGTGCCGTTGAGATGATGGTTCTTTTCCCCCAAGCGCCGCCCCAGCATGGCGAACCTTTGGTGGTAACCGGCCGGCCCGGCGCAGGAGACTTCATTTACGTCCGGTATGAGGGGACTGACACCGTGCGCTTTGGTTCCGACCACTGGGGTATCAGCTCGGCGCTGGGCGAGCCGGTGAAGGTCGATTTTTCGCGACCCCATCGATTGGAAATCACCATGGGATCGCTCTATGCAACCACTCTGCTGAACAAACTGGGGTATCGCCGGCTGGGTAGACTGACGGAGGTCAGGCTTGATGGGCGGGTCGTCCTCTCGGACGATCTGCCGTGTAATCCTAGCCTGGATCAGGAAATCAAGCTCGGCGTCAATCTGATCGGCGGCTCCACCTGCAGCCCAGATTTCACGGGCAAGATTCTATCGGTGGCTAGGACGGATGTCCCGCGCTGGCTTTCCTTGGCCAGTCCTGGCCCGCAATGACCGCTGCCTTGAAGGCGGTAGGCCGGTTTCGCTCCGTCATTTTGTGCGCGGGCGCAGGGCCAGTCCGATACACAGGTTGCACCAGATGAAGGGCACACGCAGTGGAAAGTAACGACGAGTCTCAATGGCAAACCATGGCGCCAGTTCCTCGAATATCTCGGGGGCCAAGTTGATGTGTTCGCGCTTGTAAAACCAGGAGTAGTCACCGCCGTAGCGCCGCTTGTACACCCGCTCCGCTGAAATCTTGCGCGCCAGCGTGTAAGCCGGGCTCCCTTCGGTCGGAATCACAACGAGGAACCGGCCGGTCTCTTTGTTCACCAAGCGGTGGGCTTCGCGGATCGCCGCGGGCAGGTTGGGAAGGTGCTCGAGGACGTGGACCGCGATCACCCGATCAAAGAAGCCGTCGGGGAAATCAAGCCGGGACTGGCAGTCGCCCACGATAGCCTGCACCCGAGGGAAGTTTTTGCGGATCTCGGCGGCCATGTTTTCCCGCAGTTCGAGCGCGTAATAATTCTCCTCCTGCTCCGGCGTGAGCGTTTCGTAACGCAGATGCTCACCCAAGCCGGCGCCGATTTCTAGCGTGGTCCTGAAACCGGTAGAGCAGAATTTGACCGGGAAGCTATGGTTGAATTTCTCGACAATCCCGAAGCGCCGCGGCAGCACTTCGTGCCATAGTTTCATGAAGTCATCGCTGATGCGTTTCTGCTCCGCAGTGAGTGGTGGGAGAATCTTTGGCCATTTGGCGGGATTGGTTGAGGCAGACATGAGACATCAATGTTTGAAGCCGTCGGCGCGGTCGACGATGAAACGGGGCCGGGCCCGCACCTCCTCGTAGATGCGGCCGATGTATTCGCCAAGGATCCCGACGCTAATGAGCTGCACGCCGCCCATGAAGAGGATGAGGATGACGATGGTCGGATTGCCGACGGGGAAGGGGAAGCCGGCGAGCTTCATCACCAGATAGATGAGGGCGATGAGGATCGAGCCGAACGCCAGGGCGAAGCCGAGCTGCGTGCTCAGCGTCAGGGCATAGGTCGAGAAGCAGAAGATGCCGTTGAAGCCGATGCGGAGTGACCCGAGGAAGCGGTTGTAGTTCGTCTGCCCGGCGAAGCGCGGCGGGCGGTCGAACGGAATGAGCACCTGCCGGAATCCGACCACCGCCACCATCCCGCGCAGGAAGCCGTGGGTCTCCTTCAGCCGCACCACCTCGTCAACCACCCGCCGGGACATCAGGCGGAAGTCGCCGGTATTCGGCGGAATCCGCACGTCAGCGATCTTGTTGATGATCCCGTAGCCGGTTTCGGCGATGAGTTTCTTGATCCACGGTTCGCCGGTCCGCTGGCGGCGCTGCGGCAGGACGACGTCGTAGCCCTCCCGCCACTTGGCAACCATCTCGACGACGAGTTCCGGCGGATCCTGCAAATCCACGTCCATGACGATGACGGCATCGCCTGTGGAGTATTGCATGCCGGCCAGGGTGGACATGGGCTGGCCGAAGCGGCGGGAAAACTTGATCAGCTTGATGCGCGCATCCTGCACGCGGTGTTCAAGCACGACCTCCTCG
>JBAZMN010000442.1:0-2757 GCA_041649735.1 Opitutaceae bacterium
CCGTCTTCGCGACCAGGGCCAGGGCGTCGGCTTCGGCGAGGCCGAGTGCGGCGGCCAGGGTGGCGGCCCGCTGGCCGCGGGCGGCCTCCAGCACCGCCTGTTTTTGTTCGTCGGTCAGGCGCCCGGCCAGGGCGGCGGGCAGGATTTCCTGGGTCAGCGCGTTCATCGCCGTGGGCGCCGGCAGGCGTTCATTGCGTCAACTGTTTAAGCAGGCTTTCCTTCTTCTCCTTCGAGGGATCCTTGAGGAACTGGTTCACCTGGTCCTTGTTGGAAAGCGCGTCGATGCTGGTGGCCGTGCTCTTCGTGGCTTCGCCGGGCGGGATGATGTGCGGACGGACAAAGAGCAGCAGCTCGGTCCGGTCCTCCTCGTGGTTGCGGCCGCCCAGCAGCTGGCTGAGGATCGGAATCTCGTAGAGGAGGCCGAGCTTGTTGCGGCTGGTGCTGTGCTTCGACTGTTGCAGGCCGCCGAGCACGATCATCTGCCCGTCGGCCACGTTGACGAAGGAAGTGGCCTCGCGGTGGCCGATGATGGGCTGGTCGTTGGCGTCGACCTTCACGTTGCCGACGATGTCGTCCACCGTCTGGTCGATCTCGAGCTGGACGCTGCCGTCGTCGCCGATCAGCGGCGTGACCTTCACCTTGATGCCGATGTCCTTGTACTGCACCGAGGAACTGGTGGTGAGGCCGGTGTTGGTGGTGGTGGCGCTCGGCGTGGAGGTCGTGCCGGTGATGATGGGCTGCTGCTGGCTGACGACAAATTCCGCCTGCTTGTTGTGCGTGGTGACAATGGTGTTGGCGGACAGGACCTTCACGTTGCTCTTGGCGCCGACGTTGCTCATGGCGGCCTGGAAGGACAGGGGATTGACCACGCCGCTGGTGACGGCCCAGCCGGCGATCTCGCCGGCGGAGGAGCCGGTGCCGGTGTCGAACTTGGTGATGCCGGTCGCGCCCTTCAGATTCTGCCCGACGGTGAGGTTGAGCGCGGTGATGCCGCTCTTGTCGGAGTCGGTGAGCGTGACCTCGGCGATCACAACCTGGATGCTCACCTGGGCAAGCAGCACATCGACCTTGTCGACGATCTCGCGGATCAGGCGGATGTCGTCGACGGTGCCGGAAACAACGATGGAGTTGCTGCGCTCGTCAGGCAGCACGGTGATGAGGCTGCTGAACTCGGAGCTGGCGCCGGCCTCTGCCAGCAGGTTCGGGGCGAGCGGCTGGGCGGGAGTGGGAGCGCCCGGCGGGGCGCCGGGGGCGGGCGTCACTCCCGGTCCCGCCCGGGTCGCCGCCTGCCCGGCGCGGTCGGCCGCCTGGTTGCGGCCGGAGACCACGTTGGTGAGGAGGGTGGCCACGTCCTTGGCCGTGGCGTGCTTGAGATAGATGACCTCGTTGCGCGTGTTGGGATCGGCCTTCACGTCGAGCTTGGCGACGAGTTCGTCGAAGAACGGATACTGGCGCGGGTCGGAGATGAGGACGATCTGGTTGGTGCGATCGTCGGCGCTGATGCTGGTGGCGGCGCTGACCTGGTTGCTGAGCGGGGGTTTGAGGATGGCGCTGATCTTGTTCACGAGGTCGCTGGCCTTGGCGAAATGCAGCGAATAGAACTTCGGCTGGAGGCCGGAGGTGGCGGGCTTGTCCAGCTGGTGAATGAGCTGCTCGATGCGCTGGAGGGTGCTGATGGAGTCGGTGACCAGCGCGGCGTTGGTTTTTTCGAACATCACCGGTCCGCCCAGGTTCGGGTTGAGCAGCGGCGTGACCTGGTCCTTGAGCTCACTGACGCGCAGAAACTCGAGCCGGAACAGCTTGGAGGCCACGCGGCCGCTCGGCGGCAGGCCGAGGGTGGAGCCCTCGATCATTTCGGGCGCCTCGGTGCGCACCTGCCCGAGGGGCACGACCTTCAGGAACCGGTCCCCCAGCGGGCTGATGGCGATGCCGCTGAGATCGAGCATCGTTTCCAGGGCGAGGATGACCTCGCTTTTCGGCATGGGCGGAAGGCTGATGGTGTATCCTTCCGTTGCGGGCAGGGCCTGCGGCCGGATGATCGAACGATCCGTCAGCCGGGCCAGTTGGAACAGGACGGCTTCCAGCGTTTCGCCGCGCATCTGGACCGGGCCGATGGTTTCGTCCGTGGCGGGGATGATGGCCGGCAACCGGGCGGCGAGGGGACTGGCGGCGGGGGGCGTGGTCGCCGCCGGCGGCTGGATGGTCGGCGGGTTGGTGGCGGCCGGATCGAAGGTCTGGCCGGCGAGAGGCTCCGCCATCAGCAGCAACGCGCCCAGGCAGGCGATGGAAACGTGGGGAAAAGGGTGGTACGACATGCGGCGCAGGGGAGATGGGTGTGATGGCGGAGGCGGATGACGCGGCGATCGTGGCCAGGAAGGCAATGACTAGCTGATTCCCAGTTGATGTAAACTGCGTTGTGTTGCGAAGACCGCGTATAAGACCCCGGGTCCGGCCAAGGGTTGCGGACCTGCTGAGACGTTCCGATCCCGGCCAAGTTTCAGGACCCTCGGGCTCTGTCGCCGGCCTGCGTCGAAGCCGGTTCTTGAAATGCACCCGGGTCGGCTTGGCTCGGCGAAGCGCAGCGCGAAGACGGCCGACCCGGGCTACAACAACCGCCAGCCCGAATCAGCGGGACGATTCCGCGCCCCGGCCCGGCCCCATGTAGGAGCTTGCTAGCCGGGGGCCGGTAAATCACGCTGACGACCCGTGCCCAACTCCTTCGGCAAACTCTTCACCGTCACCACCTGGGGCGAAAGC
>JBAZMN010000443.1:0-2755 GCA_041649735.1 Opitutaceae bacterium
GCCGGCAGCGCTCGATGTGGCGCAGAAACCGGTGGCCGAGACCGCGGTTCTCGCTCGCCCCGGCGATGAGACCCGGGATGTCCGCGATCTGCACCCGGTGCTGCTGTTCACGCGGATCCTCGGTGTACTCGATCACGCCGATCTGCGGCTGCAGCGTGGTGAAGGGATACGGCGCCGTCTTGGGCCGCGCCTTGGTCAGTCGGGTGATCAGCGTGGATTTGCCCGCGTTGGGAAATCCGACCAGGCCCACGTCGGCAATGCTCTTGAGGATGAGCCGGAACACCCCGCGTTCGCCCGGCTGGCCGGGATTGGCGTTACGCGGCGCCCGGTTGGTCGATGACTTGAAATGCGTGTTGCCCCAGCCGCCATTGCCGCCCTTGCACAGCACCACCTCCCGGCCGTCCTCCACGATCTCAGTCACCATCAACCCCGTCTCCTCGTTGAGAACCACCGTTCCGAGCGGCAGCTTCAGGACAACCGTCTCGCCATGGCGTCCGTTGCAGTCCTTGCCCTGTCCGTGCTCGCCGCGGCCGGCCTTCCAGTGCGCGCGGTACTTGAAGTCGACCAGATTGTTCGTGTCGTCATCGCCGATGAGCACGACATCGCCGCCCCGGCCGCCGTCGCCGCCGTTGGGGCCGCCCCACGGCTCGAATTTCTCGCGCCGGAAGCTCACGCAGCCGCGCCCGCCGTCGCCGGCCTGGACCTTGATCACACACTCGTCGACAAACATGGACGCAACGATGCAGAAGCCGGCGGCTTTGCCAAGCGGGCCGTGCGGCGCTCCTGCACTCGGCATTTTTCACAGGAGGCAACTGCAGGAATGGAGATGGCTGATTTCTTCTTCCGCCACTTCTGCATACTGATCGCCACTCATGCCGGCTGGAGGCTTTGGATCCGTGAGTCGGCCCCCGGCAACGTCAAGTTTTCAGATATTGCCTGCTCAGGGGTTGTGGCGATGCAGCTTGATGAATTGCTTTGTCGTCCGCCCTGCGGACTCCTCGCAATGACAAACTATACCACTGCGCCGGAAACCTCCGGGCGACGGCACGAGCGGCCGCACCGCCTTGCTCCCACTGCGTCGGCCGGCTCCGCGCCCTTTGCGCCCTTGGTGTGAAAACGAACCTCGATTCCGCAGTTGGGTTTTTACCACAGAGTCACAAAGGACACAGAGAAAGAAGCTCCTATTCCTAAACCGCTCCGGCAAGGGCTCACCTCACTGGTGAATCAATTTATCCGCCTTCCTAGGCCGATCCGCCTTTGTGTTCTCCGTGCCTCCGTGGTTCAATGGGGTTTTGAGAATGAACCGATCGGCCGGATCCGCCCCCAGCGGCGGCATCCGTGCTCAAAAGGCATCCGCGATGCGGATGCCATGAAGAGTTGGCCGGACCTAAGTCCGGCCAACTCCTACGCCGTGACCTTGATCCCCTTCCGCAGGTAGGTCGGCACGTCGAGATCCTGCCCCTCGAAAAGATTCCGGTCGGTCTTGTCGAAATAGCCCCGGCTTTCGATCTCGTGGAAGGAGAATTCGTTCTGCTCCGCCTTGGCGGCAGCGGCGGCGGCCTGGGTCGTGACCGCCGCAACGGCCGGAACCGCCGCCGCGGGCGTCTTGACGCCGACCGTTTTGGCCGCCGGAGCCGGAGCGCCGCGAGCGGCAAGCAGGCGCCGGTGGGCCGGACCGCGCCCCCCGATGTCGGTCGTCCCCAGCACGCAGACCTCCAGCCGCTGTTGCATGCCCTCGTCGATCACCGCGCCCATGATGACATGCGCGTCCTTGCCGTACTGGTCGGTGATGGCGGTCATGAGCTCATTGACCATCGGCAGCGTGAGGTCGGTGCCGCCGATGATGTTCACGAGCAGGCGGTCGGCCTTGCGGGAAAACTCGCTGGTGTGCAGGAGCGGGCAGATCCGGAGGCTTTCGACCGTCTGCGCCACCGCCTGCGGTCCCTCGCCGCGACCGAGACTGAAGAGCGTTTTGCCCCCGCGCGACTGAAACACCTGCTGCAGGGTGGCAAAATCGAGGTTGATCAGGCCGGTGCGGAATAGCATGGCCCAGATCGACTTGACCCCGCGGCCGATCCACTCGTCGGCCAGCGCAAAGGCGTCCAACACGCCCATGTTGTCCCCGCCCTCCTGCAGCAGGATGTCGTTGGACAGCGGGACCACCGCGTCGCAGACGCGGCGCAGCGCGGCCAGGCCTTCCTCCGCCTGTTTCAGCCGCCGGCCGCCCTCGAAACTGAAGGGCATGGTAACAAAGGCGATGACGAGTGCTCCCTGCTCGGTCGCCACCTCCGCCACGATCGGGGCGGCGCCACTACCCGTGCCGCCGCCCAAGCCGGCGAGCAGGAACACCAGATCGCAATCCTTCACCACCTCGGCAATCTTCTCTCGGTCCGCCTCGGCCGCCTCCCGTCCCAGTTCAGGATCGCTGCCGGCGCCGAGGCCGCGCGTCACGCTGCTGCCGATCAGCACCTTGTCCGGCACGGGCGAGGAAGAAAGTGCCTGCAGATCGGTGTTGACGACGGCCAGCTGCAAGCGCTCCAGGTTTTCCATCTTGAGCCGGTCGATGGCGTTGGAACCCGCCCCGCCCACGCCCACCAGTTTGATAGCGATGGAACGATCGGTGAGGATTTCGTGAGTAAGCGGCAGCTCGTTGTGGGTGGTGTCGAATTGCATGGCTCAGGCCGGGACGAGAATGCGTTTGATATTCTGGAAGAAACCGTTGGATCGGCGCGCGGTCGACCGCCGCTCCGCCTGG
>JBAZMN010000444.1:0-2753 GCA_041649735.1 Opitutaceae bacterium
GGACGACCGGCGTGACCGCGAGGTAGGCCCCGAGCATGACGACGTTGGCCACCTTCGGGCTGCCCTGCTCCTGGGCCAGGTCGTTCACGGGAATGGCGAGGGTCTGCACATCGCGGCGGACGGGCGTGCGGGGAATGAGGGAGCTGTTCGCCAGCAGCCAGCCGCCGGGCCGGACGAACGACTCGAACCGGTCGAGCGACGGAAGGTTCATGGCGATGACACAGGTGGCTTCGGTGACGATGGGCGCGCCGATGATATCGTCGGAAATGATCACGTTGCAGTTGGCCGTGCCGCCGCGCATCTCCGGCCCGTAGGCGGGGAGCCAGGTGACGTTTTTCCCCTCCATCATGCCGGCGTGCGCCAGCAGTTTGCCGATCATCAGAACCCCCTGGCCGCCGAAGCCGGCGATGATGATGCGCTCCTCCGTCATGGTCAGGTTCCTCCCTCGACATCCTTGTACACGCCGAGCGGATAAGCCGGCAGCATGTTCTGCTCCACCCACCGCAGGGACTCGACCGGGGAGAGGCCCCAGTTGGTCGGGCAGGTCGAGAGCACCTCGACCAGGCTGAAGCCCCGTTTCTCGAGCTGCATCTGAAACGCCTTTTTGATCGCACGTTTCGCGCCGTTCAACCGCGGGATGGTGTGGACCGAGACCCGGGCGATGTAGGCGGTTGCCTCGATGGTGGCGAGCATCTCGCAGACGCGCAGCGGCGCGCCCTGGCCGAGGCGGGCGCGGCCCTGCGGCGACGTGGTGGTGGGCTGGCCGACCAGCGTCGTGGGCGCCATCTGTCCGCCCGTCATGCCGTAGATGGCGTTGTTCACAAAGACCACGGTGATGTTTTCACCGCGCATGGCGGCGTGGACGATCTCGCCCATGCCGATCGAGGCCAGGTCCCCGTCGCCCTGGTACGTGAACACGATGTTGTCCGGATGCACCCGTTTGATGCCGGTCGCCACCGCCGGGGCCCGGCCGTGGGCCGCCTCCTGCGCGTCGCAGTTGAAATATTCGTAGGCAAACACGGCGCAACCCACGGGCGCGACCGCCACCGTGCGGCCCAGCACATCGAGCTCCACCAGCGTCTCGGCAACGAGCTTGTGGATGATCCCGTGCGTGCAGCCCGGGCAGTAATGCATGGGCACGTCGGTCAATCCCCGCGATTTTTCGTAGACGAGCTTCATGGGCCCGACCTTTCGAGGATGTTCTGCACCTGCTTCACGATCTCCTCCGGCGTCGGCACGATCCCTCCGGTGCGGCCGTAGAAGGCGATGGGGCGCCGGCCGGCCACGGCAATCTTCACGTCATCCAGCATCTGCCCCATGCTCATTTCCACGACCAGAACGGCCTGGGCCCGTTCGATGACCTGGTCGAACGCCGCCTGCGGGAACGGATACAGCGTGATCGGACGGAGCAGGCCGGTGCGCAGGCCGAGGCGTCGGCATTTTTCGATGGCGGAGCGTGCGATCCGCGAGGTGGTGCCATACGCCACGATGACCACCTCGGCCTGGTCACAGTTGTGCAGTTCGTAGCGGACTTCCGTGCGCTCCATCTCGGCATATTTCCGGTAAATCCCGCGGACATGGGTCTCCAGCTGGTCCGGATACAGATACAAAGAATTGATGACGCGCTGCCGTCCGCCGTGGTGGACGGTGCCCGTCGTGGCCCAGTCCTTGGGCGGCAGCCCGGTCATGGGGCGGTACGGAGAAAACTCCACCGGTTCCATCAGCTGTCCGATCATGCCGTCCGCCAGGATCATCACCGGATTGCGGTATTTGTCGGCCAGATCGAACGCCAGCTGGGTGAGGTCAACCGCCTCCTGCAGGTTGGCGGGGGCGAGGACGAGCACGCGATAGTCGCCGTGGCCGCCGCCCTTGGTCGCCTGGTAATAATCCGCCTGCGCCGGCTGCACGCCGCCCAGCCCGGGACCGGCCCGCATGATGTTCACCAGCACGCAGGGCAACTCCGCCCCGGCGATGTAGGAGATGCCTTCCTGCATCAGGCTGATGCCGGGGCTGGAGGAGGAGGTCAGCACGCGCGCGCCGGCCCCGGCGGCGCCGTAGACCATGTTGATCGCGGCCACCTCGGACCCCGCCTGCACATACGTGCCCCCGGCCCTGGGCAGTTCCCGCGCCATGTATTCGGGGATCTCGTTCTGCGGGGTGATCGGGTAGCCGAAGAAGAAGCGGCAGCCGGCATTGATCGCGGCGGCGGCGATCGCCTCGTTGCCCTTCATCAGAATTCTGGCCATGGGTCTCTCCTTACCGGCGGACGGTGATGACCGAGTCGGGGCACATCTTGGCGCAGCTGCCGCAGCCGCTGCATTCCGCAAGATTGTAGACGATGGCGGGATGGTACCCCCGGATGTTCACGCGGGTGGTGTCGAGCTTCAGGATTTTCGTGGGGCAGACCGTGATGCACAGTTCGCATCCCTTGCAGAAGTTTTCCGCAAAAATCACTTCCGGACAGGCGGACCGGGCGTGGTCGGAGCTGACGGGAGGGGCGGCTTGCATGACGGATGCGGGCAGCGTGGCCCGGCGGCGGGGTAATTTTGGGAGCGGCCAACTGCGTGACCGGGGGATCGCGAAGGCGGGCTTGCGGGCGGGGGATCAGGGGTGGCGGACGTGGCTCAAACCGGACACAACCGACAAGGCCAAATGATAGGTCGCCCGTGTCGGCACGCGAGGAAAAACCAGGTGGATTTGGCCTCCAAAACGGGAGGAAATCGGAGATGCAGGAGGTCAGAAACCGGTGATCA
>JBAZMN010000445.1:0-2752 GCA_041649735.1 Opitutaceae bacterium
TTCCCGTGCAGCACATGATAGGTGCCGCGGAATGCACCCGAGCGCTCGATTGCCACGAGATCGGGCACCTGCTCGACGACACACACCACCCCGGCACGCCGCTTCTCATCGGCGCAAATCGCGCAGAGCTCGCCCTCGGCGAGGTTGCCGCAGCGGGAGCAGCGCCGCACGGACGCCGCCGCCTCCTGCAACGCCGCCACCAGCGCCGGCAGCCGTTCCGGACGCTCGACCAGCAGGTTGAGCGCAATGCGCTCCGCCGACCGGTAGCCCACCCCCGGCAATTGCTTGAGGTGTTGCTGTAGTTTTTCGAACGCCGGCGTCATCTGTTTTCGCTCCGCGAAAACATTGAGGTTTCGGCCTCAGCCAAAACCCGGGACCTGAAAGGCGGAGGTGATTTTCTGCATCTCGGCATCGTTGTACTCCTTGGCCTGCCTGGCGGCATCCTGCATCGCGAGCAGGAGGGTTTCCTCGACCAGCTTGGGATCGTCCTTGAGGAACTCGGGATTGAGCTTCACCGAGAGGAACTTGCCGGAGCCGCTGATCTGGATCGCGACGGCACCGCCGCCGGCCGTGACGTCGATGACCTTGGTCTCGAGCTGGGCCTGCACCGCCTCCATCTGGCGCTGCATTTTCTGGGCTTGTTTGAGGAGTTTGCCGACACCGGGCATGGGAGAAGCGAGGTTGAGGTTTAAGGTGTAAAGTTTAAGGGGAACGGCTAAGGTTTAAGCGGAATGGAGCCACGAAAGAACCCAGAGATCGCAAAGGAAAAATCAGAATGGATTGGCTGCGTGCTCCTTGAGCTCTTCAGGTGCTCTATAGTGGCACGCAGGCGCGGCGGTTCTTCAAGCACTTAATAGCGCGGCGTAGCCCTCCCGAAACGAGGGATACCGCGGCCGCCAGCCCAGTTGCGTTTTGAGCCGGGCGTTGCTGATCACCCGGTCCGGCGGCGAGGCAAACCCTCGTCGGGCACTGGCCGGCCCCCCGGTCAAGCGCGGCGCGGGGCGGCCAAGTCGCTCCGCCAGCCAGCCCACCACCTCCGACTTCGGTGCCGGCGCATCGTCGACCACGTTGAAAATCCCGCCGGCCACCGACGCCGGGGCGGCAAAGGCGGCAAAAACCGCCGCGCCGATGTCATCGCAGTGCACAAGGTTGAGATGGTGGGCGCCGCCGCCGGAGATTTCCGCGACTCCGGCGCGCACTTGGTCGAGCAAATGGTGGCGCCCCGGACCATAGATGCCGCCCAGTCTGAGGACGAACCTGCGGGCGGGGGCACCTTGGGCGGCGAGCAGCAGTGCCTCGGCCTCGAGGAGAATTCGCCCGGTCTCGCCCGCTCCGTCCGTGGCCGCCGTCTCGTCGACGGTCACGCCTCCGCCCTGTGGATAGACCGACGTGCTGCTGGTATAAATCATCGTGCCCGCCGCACCGCGCCGCGCCCAGGCGAGGATCGAACGCATGCCCTCGACATAGGAGCGCCGGTAACCGGCCAAACCGCCGCCGCCGGAGCTTACGCAATTCAACACCAGCTCCGCCGCCGGAGTGATGCGCCCATGCCAGGTGTCCACTGCGAGATCGTCGACGACGGTGTTCACCCCGATGGCCGCCAGTTCCGCCGCTCGGGCGGGATTGCGGGTGAGCGCGGTCACCTGCATGCCCGCCTGACGCGCTTCGCGGGCCACCGCGGCGCCGACGTAGCCGCAGCCGAAAATCACCAATCTTTTGTTGGCCAATGGAGCCGGGTCAGCCATCATTGCTCCCACAGTGCAGGGTTTGGCCTGATTTGCCAACGCTTGCCACCGCGGAAACATTTTCGCCCTTGCCCCTGCTCCCTCCTCCCTGCCCCACCTTCACTTTCACCCTCACCCTCACTTTCACCCTTGCCGCCATGCCCACCGCGCTGACCTTGCTCGCCGAAGGCTTTGAGGAAATTGAGGCCTTCACTCCCGTCGACCTCATGCGACGCGCCGGCGTGGAAGTCATCGTCGCCTCGCTGGCAGATCACCGGCACGTCACCGGCCGCAGCGGTATCACCGCGCATGCCGACGCCGCCCTGGCCGGGGTTGGCGGCCGCCTCTTCGACCTGTTGTTCATCCCCGGTGGTCCGGGAGTGAAAAACCTGCGCGCCGATCCACGGGTGCGCGTCGTGGTTGACCAGCATGCCGCGGCGGGAAAATGGCTGGCCGCGATCTGCGCCGCCCCCACCGTGCTCAACGCCTCCGGTCTGCTGGAGGGACGCCGCTACACCGCCCATTTCTCCGTCGCCGGCGAACTGCCCCACATCCTCACCGACCAACGGGTGGTTGCCGACGGCAACATCCTGACCTCGCGCGGCGCCGGCACGGCGCTGGATTTTGGCCTGCTGCTGATTGAGAAGCTAATCTCAGCGGACAAAGCGCACGAAATTGCCCGTTCCGTCTGTGCGTGAGCCAGCCGCAAAACCGGCTCGTCACGCGCGAAAGTTGCGTCCAGTCTTGGGCTTGGAAAAGGTCGGGGGCATATCCCGACATGCATTTGTGTTCGTAGCGCCACGAAGTCGCGCCCTTGCCGGTTGCTTCCACCGGAAGTGACCCGGCGAAGCTTTCCTTCTTACCCCGCATGTGTGGCATCGCCGGCCTGGTCAGTCTGAACGACTCTGACGAACAGCGGCATGATGTCGTGGCCCGCATGTGTGGCGCCATGGATCATCGCGGTCCGGATGATCGCGGCGAAATCAGCCGCGGCCCGGCGACGCTTGGCATGCGCCGCCTCGCCATCA
>JBAZMN010000446.1:0-2751 GCA_041649735.1 Opitutaceae bacterium
CACCCTGTTTTTCCGGCTGTCCCGGGATCACGTCGGCGCCGTCGACCAGTCTGACGGGCTGGAATCCATGGCTGGATTTCACCACAGAGCAGCGGTGTTAACGGACAAGGACAAATTGAGGATCGGCGAGCAGGCGGTTGAGCACGCCGAGCATTTTGCGCATTACGGCCACCAGGCAGACCAGCTTCGGTTTGCCGGCGGCGACGAGCCGCGCGTAGAACGCGCCCAGGATGGGATTGAACCGGGTGGCGGCGACGGCAGCCATGTAGAGAACCTGCCGGACGACCGCACGGCCGCCGCGCACGTGGCGGGGACGCGAGTGGTGGCCGCTGTCACGTGCGAAGGGGGCCACCCCGATCAGCGCGCACAATTGGGCCGACTCAATCCGGCCGAGCTCCGGCACGTAGCCCAGCAGTGTGGCCGCGAGGATGGGGCCGACTCCCTGCACTTGGCGCAGACGCGCGGCCTTCTCGCGCAGGAACGGATCCTGAGCGGTGTGCGCGGCGCTCATCGCCTCCACCGCGACCAATTCCTTCTGCAAGAAATGCTCCTGGCGTTGGAGCAATGGGCGCAGGGTCGGGCCAGCCAGTTCGAGCCGGTTGCGCACCGCCACGAGTTGATCGGACAAGCCCCGCCGATGCTCGAGCAGCTCGCGCAGGGTGGCGGCCGCTGGATCGGTGGGCACCGCCAGGCGCGGCTGCATTTTTTCGCCGAAACGGCGCAGCAGGGCGGCATCGATGGGATCGGTCTTGGCCAGCAGCCCCTCGGCCAGCGCGAACGCACGCACCCGGCCCGGCTGCACCACGCAGACTTCCAGTCCTCCGGCCAGCAGGGCGGCCACGGCGGCGCGTTCATAGCCGCCGCTCGCCTCGCAGACCACGCGCACGCCCGCGAAGCTCCGCAGCAGTCTGAGCAGACGCGCGTGCCCCTCGGCGTTGTTGGAGACGTAGCCCGCACGCTCATCGGGCAAGGCGTAATCGAGCCGGTCCTTGGCGACGTCCAGGCCGGCGTAGGTGGTTTTAACAGGTGTGGTTGACTCCATCTTGCAATGCGAGCTCAAGGCTCATTCAGCGGTTCGAGTTTAACCAGG
Source organism: Opitutaceae bacterium (assembly GCA_041649735.1). Classification (GTDB taxonomy): domain Bacteria; phylum Verrucomicrobiota; class Verrucomicrobiia; order Opitutales; family Opitutaceae; genus Fen-1467. The sequence continues at coordinate 1,091 of JBAZMN010000446.1, forward strand.
CGCAGGACCGGGGCCCATTGCTCCGTGACGAGGTCGATGCCTCTGGGCACAAATCGGCCTGCCGGTCCTGCCGCGCATACGGCGGCCAGCCGTACCCGCGTCCTGGTGGCACGCAACCAAACCCTCTCGATCTGGTGCGCAACCGCGTCCCAGCCGGATTCCTCCGACGAGTCGTGGACCCATTCTCGGAATCCGGCTGGGACGTCTTCGCCCTTCTTCGTCTCCACGCAGTTGAACATACAAGGACACAAAGCCAATGCCTGGAAAGACCGGAACTCTTTGATCCGCGTTCACTCGCAAGGCAAGTGCTCGGTCATCCGCTTCAAGGCATTTCCTCTGTGGTCTTTGTGCCTCTGTGGTTCAACCCGATTTGAGGAGCGGAGAATTGCCGCCCGGCTGTTCACGGGCCCCTGGCCGGCGGCGCGTTGGTGATCGAAAGAATGTCCTGTGGGTTGAGGATGTAGATGGGACCCTTATCCAATTCGACGATGAGAACGCCGGCCACCGCCTTGACCGATTTGACGCTGACCAGGGTCGTCACGACTCCTTCCTTCCGCAGGGTCAGGTAGACCGGCGTGGTGGTGATGCTCGGGAAGGCCAATGCATAGCCGCGGGCAAGTTCCTCGACCTCGGTGGCGACGTGGACATTGATCGGCGACGGCGGAACCGGAACCACCGGCTGACCGAAACCGGTGAGCGCGGCGGCCAGAAAGAACAGCGTGGTGATCGTTTTCATGGGGAGAGAATTTATTTTGACAAAATTCTGCCGCTTGAATCCGACCTGTCGATGGGATTTGAGCATCCACGATCTCGCCTGCCCCAGCCAAGAGGTCAGTGATCTTCGGCGTATGCTGCCGCCCAGTAGTCCCCCTGTCGTCGGACTCGCTGCAAGGTAGGGCGGCTTATCCATAAGCCGCCGAACCAGCGTCCGCTGCGAGTCTGCAGCGCTGCTCCTCGAGAAAATCCGGCGCATGCTGCTGGCCAGCAGCATGCGCCCTACCGCGGTCCGGCAACCGAGGTCCGCGGCCTACACCCCGTGCTGCCCGATGAATGCCTTGATGGTGTCGGCGTCGGCGCGGACCCGATGCTTGATGACGGGGCGGGACTTCAGCGCCTCGAGACTGGGATGCGTCGGCTCCTGCCCGATGGCGGCCCGGATGACGTCCGGGAATTTCGCCGGGCTGGCGGTCGCCAGCACCACGCTCTCGCGGTCACCGCTGATCTCCTTGAAACCGCACGCGGTGTGCGGATCGCAGATATAGCCGTACTTGTGGTAGACGTGCTTGATCAGGCTGCTGATCTCGGCGTCGGTGCAGCGCGAGGCGGTGAAGCTGCCGGCGTCGAAATGGTCGAAATGCCAGGTGCCGGTGTCCCTGATCGCCTGCATGACCTCCCGGACGCGCGCCGGGTCGCGGCCGGCGCGGTAATAGAGAAAACGCTCAAAGTTCGAGGCCACCTGGATGTCCATCGACGGCGCCAGGCTGGGTGCGACGGCGGTGACATGGTACTCGCCGGTCGTGAAGAGGCGGTAGAGGATGTCGTTCCGGTTGGTGGCGACCTTGAAGCTGCGGATCGGCACGCCCATCTGCTGCAGCATCCAGCCGGCGAGGACGTTGCCGAAATTGCCCGTGGGCACGACGAACTCGACGTTGAGGCGCTTC
>JBAZMN010000447.1:0-2749 GCA_041649735.1 Opitutaceae bacterium
CGAAAACCGGATCGTAGCCGAAACCGCCGGCTCCCACCGGCTCGCGGCGCAGCGTTCCGTCGCAACGGCCTTCGAACACCTGCTCCTCGCCGCCGGGCCCGACGAGCACCAGCACGCAGATGAAATATGCGGCGCGGCGTTCCTCCGGCAGCTCGCGCATCGCCGCCACCAGCTTCGCCAGATTCTCCGCACCACTGGCCCGCGGTCCGGCATAATAGGCAGATTCCACGCCCGGCGCTCCACCGAGCGCCTCCACGCACAGACCGCTGTCGTCGGCCAACGCCCAGGCCCCCGCTGGCAGCCGTTCCTTGAGCGCCCGGGCCTTTTTGCGCGCATTGCCTGCGAACGTGCCCGTATCCTCCGCCACCGGTGGCATGCCGCCGGCTGCCACCGCCGAGATGATCTCCACCGGCAGCGCGGCGGCGTCGGCCAGCGCCTGAAATTCCCGCGCCTTGTGGGCGTTTCCCGAGGCCAGATAGAGTTTCATTCGCAAAATTCTGCCGCCGGACGGGTGAAGATCGTCGAGAACCAAAACTGCGCCTGAGGAAACCGTCTGCTGCCATGGCGGCAGCTCGACGGATCTGCGACCTTCGGCCTTCGACTTTCGACCTTCGACGACATGGTCATGGCATCATCCCAGGCTGAAAGTGGTCTCATCCACCTGGAGTTTTTCCGGATAGGCCACCCGCCCCCGCATGAGCTGGTCCGGCCCGAACGCGGCATGCCGCACGTCCTCGAGGCGCACCGCATTGACCAGTTTTTCCGTCCGCAGGCCCTTGAACACCGCCTTGGCCCGCTCGTCCCCCAGCAGCACGGGGGCACGGTAGATGAACAGATAGTCGAGCTGGCGGAACTGGATCAGCTCGCTGATGATCTGCGCGCCGCCCTCGAAGTAGACGCCGGTGATGCCCGCCTCGGCGCACCGCCGCCGGAATTCCGTCAGCGGCGCGCGCATCGTGGACGACGGCAGGTTCCACACCTGCACGCCCAGCGCCTGCAGCTTCCGCACATAGCCGAGCCCGCCGTGCGGCGTGGTGACGACAATGGTGCGCTCCTTGTGTTCGTCGGTGTACACCCGCGGCAGGCTTTTCTCCACCACCGTGCGCAACAGGCCGTCGAACACAAAGCGCACGGGACACCAGACCTCGTCGCCCAGCCGGCTGGTGAGACCGGGGTTGTCGCTCATGACCGTGCCCGCGCCGACGGCAATCGCCGGAAACAGCCGGCGCCAGCGGTGCACGTCCGTCCGCGCCTGCTCCCCCGTGATCCAGACCGAATCGTTGGTGCGCGTGGCGATCTTGCCATCCAGCGTGACCGCGGCTTTGGCGGCGAGCAGCGGCGTTTGAGTCGTAATCCAGTGGTTGAAGATCAGATTAAGGTCGGCGCAGTCGGCGGCCAGCACCCCCGTGGTCACCTCGATGCCCGCCGCGCGCAGCACCTCGAAGCCATGGCCGGCGTGCACGGGATTGGGATCGATGACACCGGCCACCACATGCTTGAGGCCGGCCGCGATGATGGCGCTGGTGCAGGCGCCGGTGCGACCCTGCGTGCTGCAGGGCTCCAGTGTCACATAGAGAACTGCCCCCGCCCGGGGCAGGCGTCCGAGGTTGTGCAACGCCATGATCTCCGCGTGCGGGGCGCCGTCCCGGGCGTGGTAACCCTCGGCCACGATTTCGCCCTGCTCCACGATGACCGCCCCGACCATGGGATTCGGATGCGTGGCGCCCCAGCCCTGACGGGCCAGCGCCAGCGCGCGCTCCATGAAACGATCGTGAATGGAATGGTCGCTGGCTTCCATGTCTGCGCTTAAAACGGGGTCCTGCTCGACTCTGGCATGTTCGTGGGGATCTGCCGCCTGACACTGGATTTCATTCCGGCTAGCCGTGCACAAAGGGATTCGTCTCCCGTTCCACCTCCACCGTGGTTTCCGGACCGTGCCCGGGATACACCACCGTCTCATCCGGCAGGGTGTAAATCTGCTCGCGGATGGAGCGTTCCAGTACTTCCAGGCTGCCACCCGGCAGGTCGGTGCGGCCGATGCCACTATGAAACAAGGCGTCGCCCACGAACGCCGCCTTCTGGGCTGCGAAATAGTACAGGACATTGCCCGGACAGTGCCCCGGCACATGCCGCACCTCCACCGTCTGCCCCAACGCCGTCCAACGCTGGCCTTGCCGGACAAATTCGGCGATTTTTAGCGGCCCGAGACGCGTCCCGGGAATGACAAACATCTCCATGACCTCGGGGTTTTCGATCAGAACCTGGTCGTCGCGGTGAGCGCGCACCCTCACCCCGAGCGCCTGCACCACCTCGGCTCCGCCCTGGGTGTGATCCCAGTGGCCGTGCGTCAGCCAAAGCTCGCGGAGGCGGCACTGCTCGCGATCGAGGATCGGTTTGATTTCGGGCCAGATGCCGCCGGGAGCGTCGATCAACACCGCCTCGTGGAGGTCCGGCGCAGTCAGCAGGTAGGCGTTGGTCTGGATCGGACCCGCCGGCAGGACGTGGATGTGCATCCCCCGACTAAATGCGGATTGCCGGCCATTCCTGCAATGGCGAAGTGTCGCAGCCAACCCTGTCGTCTTGCCGGCCGACTCTGAAACACACGGAATCGGAAACTTTCACCTTCCCTTTACTCCGTCCTCCGCTACCTCATTCTTCCTTCCCATGCCCACGCTTAAATTCGCCGTTCTTGCCGGAGATGGCATTGGTCCCGAGGTCATGACCGAGGCCCTCCGCGTCCTGGCGCACG
>JBAZMN010000448.1:0-2745 GCA_041649735.1 Opitutaceae bacterium
CTACCAGAACGAGGTGGTGACGGTCAGCGGGGCCGATGTCGTGACCGGTTGGAAGCTTCATTCCGGCCGGATCTACGGGGCGCCGATGGACTGGGATCTTGGCATGGGCAACAACCAGGTTTTCGTGGACGGGCAAATGATGTTCCAGGCGCGTTTTCCACACATGGGGCCGGCCAACGGCCTGATGAACCCCGCGCTGACCGACGTCGCTGTGACTCCCGACGAGGTAGCATCGTCCGTCTTCAATCAGCCCGATGGCTATTGGGCGGGATGCTACGTGGTCGGCCGGGCGAATTTTAGTTGGGCATGGCAGTGGGCGAAAATCACCGCCTCGTCATCCAACGGAATTCTTCGGGTCACGCCGGGATCAGCGCCGCAGATGATCCCCCATATCGGCAACATGACGTGGTTTGTCGGTGCCGGCCAGGTCTACCTCATCGGCAAGCTGGACCTGCTCGGCGCGCCCGGGGAGTGGGATTGGGAAAAGAATGTGCTTTACCTCTGGGCTCCGGCGGGAGACGACCCCGGTTCCCACCTTGTCGAAGCCAAACGCCGGGCCTGGACGGTGGACTTCAATGGCAAGGACTTCATCGTCGTGCGCGGCCTGCGCCTGGTCGCCGGGGCGGTCAACATGAACGGCAATCACTGCGCGCTCCGGGACTGCGATGCGAGTTACCTGAGCCATTTCACGCTGTTCCCGTGGAGCGGTTATGACGGGAAAGGCGGGGCGGCGGATGGATACCAGGGCATCGTGGTCTCGGGGAACGATCATGTCGTTCGCGGTTGCACGATTGCCCGAACGGCGGGAAGCGGCGTTGTCCTGACGGGCGCGCGTAATCTTGTGTCGAGGTGCATCATCCACGACATCGACTACTCCGGCACCTACAGCGGGCCCGTCCTTCTGGCCGGCCGCCAGAATCGGGTTTGGTCCAACACGATCCATGATGCCGGGCGCGACATCATTGGTGCCGGCGGGGCCGATAACGACATTCGGTTCAACGATCTTTCGCGCCCCGGTTTGCTGTGCAAGGATCTGGGTGTCATTTACTCGGGATATATCGAGGCCCAGGGGACGCGCATCGCCTACAATTGGGTTCATGACAATCCGCTTGCAGACGATGGAGTCGGCCCGGGGATCTATTTGGACAACTACAGTCGCAACTTCCGGGTGGACCATAATGTCGTCTGGAACTGCTCCGGCGACGCCGGCATCCGCATCAATGCCCCGGCCACGAATATTTCGGTCAGCCACAACACCCTGTTCAACTGCGACGACGTCAGCACGCATACGTACAACTGCTGGCCTGATAATAATCCCGATCCCGCTTTCTGGACCAAGGATGTCTACCAGATCGATGCGGCAAACAATCTTTACCTCGGGAGCGAGCCCGGAGCGCAATTGGTGGACTATGCCCACCGCGACTTTCGACTGGTGGCCCGGGCTCCGGCCATCAATGCAGGCGTCCGGATCGCGGGATTGACGCATGGGGACAAGAGCTCCGCTCCCGACCTGGGCGCGTATGAGTTCGGCGGAGCACAATGGACCGCCGGTGCCGACGGCTGCGCGCCGGCCGATCTGCTTCCCAACTGCCCCGCGGACGCCCCGGCTGCGATTGACCGGCAGCCGGTTTCCGACGCGCAGCGCGCCCGGGAAATCGCCGATTTGCGCTTCGGCATGTTTGTGTGCTGGTCGCTTGCCACCGTCTCCGGCCAGGAATGGACGATCGAGCCGCACGGCCCGGAGTTCTTCGCCGTCACCGGCTGCGACACCGACCAGTGGTGTCAGGTCGCGAAGGACGCCGGGATGAAGTACATCCTGTTCCTGACCAAACACCATGACGGCTTCTGCCTGTGGGACACCCAAACCACGGAGTTGAAAGTCACCCGCAGTCCGCTCCAGACCGATGTGCTGGCGAAGCTGCGGGCGTCCTGCGAGAAGTACGGCCTCAAGCTGGCGCTTTATTTCTCCGAGGGCGATTGGTCATGGCCCGGCTCGCAGCGCGGCGGCCAGTCGGCGGCCAATCCGGAGGTGGAAAAGGCGCAGCTCCAGGAATTGCTCACCCAATACGGCCCGGTGGAATTTTTGTGGATCGACCACGCCGCCGGCACCGGCGGCTTAAGCCATGCCGAGTTGGACCAATGGGTGCGGAAATTCCAGCCCAACTGCTTCACCGGCTTCAACCATGGCGATGCGGCCGGCCGCATCAGCCTGCGCGAGCGCGGCATTCCCGGCCCCCTCGGGGCCAACGGCACCACCTGGTCGCCCGAACAGGGCGCCAACGAGAAAAAATTCGGCTACGTCCTCGCCGAGTTCACCTATCCGATCAACGAAAAGTACTGGTTCTATCACCTGGACGAGCCCGACTGTCCCAACCACACGCCGGAGGAGTTGTACGCCAGTGTGGTCGGCGCCGCGCAATCCGGAAACATCTTCTCGCTCGATGTCGGCCCGGACCGCGCCGGCCAATTGCGCGCCCTGGATATCGCCACCCTCAAACGCGTCGGCCAGATGCTGCGGCGCGAGGTCCCCCTCCCGGTCTCGGCCGGCCGGCCCCGGAATGACTGCTCCGGTTTCTGGCAAAACGACATGCATTACTGCGCCCTCAAAGCCTTCGATTGCGACCCCGGCACGCGCTGGATGGCTCCCGAGGGTGCGCGCTCGGGATGGCTGGAAGTGGATTTGGGTGCTCCCCAAACCATTGCCCGTGCCGTGATGAATGACGGGGGATACCACCGCGTCCAGGC
>JBAZMN010000449.1:0-2739 GCA_041649735.1 Opitutaceae bacterium
GTGTGCATCGGCACGATCATGTACCCGCTCTTCGGCAACTGGGTCTGGGGCGGAGGCTGGCTGTCAACCTTGGGCACCAACTTCGGCCTCGGCCACGGGCATGTGGACTTTGCCGGCTCCTCGGTCGTGCACATGCAGGGCGGGGTGATCGGCCTGATCTTCGCCTGGTTGATCGGCCCGCGCTACGGCAAGTACAACAAGAACGGCAGCATCAACCCGATGCCGGCCCACAACATTCCCTTCGTCATGACCGGCACCTTCATCCTGGCGTTCGGCTGGTTCGGCTTCAACCCCGGTTCCACCCTCGCCGGCACCGACCTGCGCATCGCGGTGGTGGCCGTCAATACGATGCTCGCGGGTTCGACGGGGGCGCTGGCGGCCACGTTGTGGATGTGGTGGTTCCGCACCAAGAAGCCTGATCCTTCGATGATGTGCAACGGCATGCTCGCCGGCCTCGTGGCCATCACCGCGCCCTGCGCCTTCGTCAGTGCAGGCGGGGCCAGCATCATCGGCATCATCGCGGGCATTCTGGTGGTGGAATCGGTCTTCTTCTGGGACAAGAAAAAGATCGACGATCCCGTGGGCGCCATCTCGGTGCACGGCGTCAACGGCGCCTGGGGCTGCCTCTCGATCGGCCTGTTTGCCGACGGCACCTATGGCGACGGATGGAACGGCGTCAGCGGCACGGTCCGCGGCCTGTTCTACGGCGGCGGCCTGAGCCAGTTTTGGGCCGAGCTCATCGGCGTGACCACTTGTTTCATCACGCTCTCCATCCTTTCGATCATTGTCTACAAGATCGCGGAGGTGATCGTGGGCAACCGCGTATCCCAGGAGGTTGAGATCGAAGGCCTCGATATCCCGGAGATGGGCTTGCTGGGCTACGCCGGTTTCGTGGCCGACAAGCAGTCCGAGACACCGATGCCCAGAGGGTGAAACCATCAAGCACCGGGCGGATCCGGACCTAGTCCCGGGTCACCCGGTGCAACCTCAACCCAAGACACCCATGGAAACTTACCTGATCAACATCGTCCGCTCATTGCTGGGGCTCATCCTCGGCGGGTGCATCGGCTTGGGCTTCGGCCTGATCCAGCAGGCCGCCCTGCGCCGCCATGCGCAACTGCAGGAAAACGGTAAAATGAAAATCGGTTGGACGGTCATGCCCGGCTCGATGCGGCGGGTGGCCTACCTGCTGATCGCGCTGGCGCTCGTCCAGGTCATCAGCCCCGCGCTGTTTCAGGGCGGCGTCCAATGGTGGGTTTCCGCCGGTGTCGCCGGCGGTTACGGCGGACTGCTGTTACGGCAGCTGCGCGGGCGGCGGACGTCCGGGGCCCTGGTCCCGTCCCGCCATGGCTGAACCGACCCATATCGTGAGATTGACAACCGCTAATGTTCAAACCTTCTAACTATTAACTCTTCCCATCAATGAAACTCATCATCGCCATCATCAAGCCCTTCAAGCTCGAGGAAGTTAAGGAAGCCCTTTCCGGAATCGGCATCGAGGGCATGACGGTCACCGAGGTCAAGGGTTTCGGCCGGCAGAAGGGCCACACGGAGATTTACCGGGGCAGCGAGTACACCGTCGATTTTCTCCCCAAGGTGAAACTTGAGATCGCCCTGGGCGACGAATCCGTGGCCAAAACCGTCGAGACGATCGTCAAAGCCGCCAAGACGGGCAAGATCGGCGACGGCAAGGTCTTCGTTCTCCCGCTTGAGGAAGTGGTCCGCATCCGCACCGACGAGCACGGCGAAGCCGCCGTCTAGACGTCGAGGATCTGTCCGCCTCCCTTTTTGTTTTAGCCAAGTGCAAAGGCTGACCCTCCCGGGTCGGCCTTTTTTCTGCCTAAAAAAGGGCCGCTCCTTTGTCTCCCGGCCCGGTGGTCGGCGGCGAAATGCACAGATTTGGACAGACGAATGAGAAAAATGATTCATGGCATCAATTCTGCTCATGACATGAGCACTTTTCACCATGAAGCTATCCATGCCAACCCCCCTGCGCGCCGCCCTGGTCTTGCTGGCGACTGCGCTTGTCTGCATGCCGGTGCGGGCCGACGAGCCCGCGCCAACGATCGACCAGCGCGTCACCGCGCTTGAAGCCTACGTCAACAACACGGATCCCGGGAAGAGCCTGACCGGGGTGCCGGGCCCCGGTCACAACGCCTGGATGATGACCTCGTCCGCGCTGGTCCTTTTCATGACCCTGCCCGGGCTGGCGCTCTTCTATGGCGGTCTGGTCCGCCGCAAGAACGTCCTCTCGGTGCTGGCGCAGTGTCTCGGCATCGCCGGGCTCGTCACCATCCTCTGGTGGGCGTTCGGTTACAGTCTCGTCTTTGGCAAGGGCTTCGGTGGCAGCGGCCTCGGCCGCTTCCTGGGTGGCACCGAGTTTGTCCTGCTCAAGGGGGTGACCTCCGCGCCCAACACCGACTACGCCTACTGGGTGTCGCACAACGTCTTTTCCATGTACCAGCTGATGTTTGCGATCATCACGCCCGCCCTGATCGTCGGCGCCATCGCTGAGCGCATGAAATTCTCGGCCATCCTGCTGTTCGTGGGCCTGTGGATGCTGGTGGTCTACTTCCCGCTTGCCCACATGGTGTGGGGCGCCACCGGTCTGATGAACGGCGTGTGGAACGCCGACGCGGCGATCAAGGCCATCGACTTTGCCGGCGGGACCGTGGTGCACATGTCTTCCGGGTGGTCGGCGCTCATCCTCTGCCTCGTGCTCGGTCCGCGCCTTGGTTT
>JBAZMN010000450.1:0-2737 GCA_041649735.1 Opitutaceae bacterium
GTCGAAAATTGACCCAGGGCAGGCGTCGAAAACTGACCCGCCTTATGGTGGTAAATTCAGGGGTAGTTTCAGGTGGTGTTTTAGGGGTGTTGGTAAGTTGAAGGGTGTTACGCAAGAGCCTCGCACGCGCTGCGCGTGCGCGCGCGCACGTACACGCGCGAGGGCTGCCAGTTCCCCGCTCTTGATTGTGTCATCTCCGGCGTAATTCATGCCCGCGCTCCCACGGCGCACGTATCATCCTGGTCTTCCCCGGGCTGTTTCTTACCGGCTCGCTGCTTTTTCAGCGGCGGCTCGTCGTTGCCCTCCAGCCTTTGCCGAAGCCGGTAGCTCTGGTTGCCGGTCTCGATGATATCCCCGTGATGACAGATGCGGTCCAGGAGCGCCGTGGTCATCTTCTTGTCGTGAAAGATGTCCGTCCACTCGGAAAAGGACAGGTTTGTGGTGATGATCAGCGAGGTGGTTTCGTAGAGCCTGCTGATGCAGTGGAACAGCAGCCTGGCCCCGTTCTGGGAGAACGGCAGGTACCCCAACTCATCCAGAGCCACAAGCCCCGTACGGGCCAGTTTTCTGGTGATGGCTCCGGGCACGCCGGTGTTCTTCTCCCGCTCCAGGTCGTTGACCAGGTCCACCACGTTCTGCCACAGCACCTTGGCGCCGTTTCTGGCGTGGGAAAGGGCTATGGCGGCGGCCAGGTGGCTTTTGCCGGTTCCGGCCCCGCCCACGAAGATAAGATTGCGCACCGCATCGGCCAGCGGCGTACCTTCGCAGAGGGACCTTATCTGGGCCTCATTTACCTCGCTGGTGGCAAAGTCGAAGGTGTCCAGGTCTTTTCTGCAGGCGCCGAACCTGGCCTGGGCTATGCGTCTTTTGGTGGCCGCTGACGTGCGCTCGGCTGCCTCGGCTTCAAGCAGTTCGGCCATGAACCGCTCATGGGTCCATTTCTGCCGCACGGCGGCTGAAAGCGTCTCGTCGTAGGCGGCCTTGAGCCCGTGCAGATGCATCTTCACCGCAAGGCTCATGATGCGTTCACGCGGTTTCATCGGCGCGCCTCCCGCCGGAGTCGCTCATCGTAGAGCGCCGGGTTGGCGGCAGGCTCCACCCTCAAATGGATGACGACCGGGCATTCCTGGGGCGGAGGGGTCTCGTCACCCAGGCGACGCAGGATGTTTTCAACTACGCTTGCGTATGGCGCGCTCGTCTCCCGCGCAAGCTCCACCGCCGCGCACACTTCGTCCAGGGACCAGTCCCTCAGAAGCAGCAGAAGTTTGACGAACTCCTTTTCGCCGTCCACCATGGCGAGGGATTCCCGTGCCTGCTGCAATGCTTCAGGCATCTGCCACTGCACGAACGGGCGCCCGTTCTCAAGCGCCCCGGGCTTCTTCTCCAGGACGTCCAGGTAGTGCAGCGGGTTGTAAACCGCATCTCCGCGGCCGAACAGGCGCCCGTGTTCAGCCGCCACCTCCCCGTCGCAGACGACCTTCACGTATTCGGCGTAGCCCCTCACCTGCACCCTGCGACCAACAAGCCGGCTCGGGACACTGTAGCGGTTGGCATCGAACGCCACCGTGCAGTACCGGTCCACCCGCTTCTCCTCTTCCACCCGGCAGCACTCGTAGTCTTTGGGTGGAAGAACCAGAAGCCGCGGCTGCTCCTCCTCCCACATCCCCCACACGCTCTTCGCCCTGACCTCCGGATGCGGCGCCGCCTTGGCGCGCTCGATGCATATCGACATCAGCCGGCTGTTGAGTTCCTCAAGGCTCCCAGCCGACGGCGCAGGCTTGAAAACACGCTCCCGCACCAGGCCCACCTGGCGCTCCACCTGCCCCTTGTCCGTTGGCTTGTTCACGTGGCATGCGCGGGGATCAATCAGGTAATGCGAGCAGAAACCCTCAAACCTGTCCTGCCAGATGCGATTCTTTCCCAAAAGCACTTTCTTCACCGCCGGCGTCAGGTTGTCCACCACCAGCCGCCTCGGCGTCCCGCCGAAAAACCTCACCGCGCGCCGCAGCCCCTCCAGCATCATCTCCTGGCGCTCGTAACGGAACACCTGCACCAGGCACAGCCGGCTGTGGCACAACCGCACCTGCGCCGCCTTCACCACCGTGGGCACCCCGGCGATCACGACCCGCTCAGTGCTCCAGTCAAACTGCATCGCGTCCCCGGGCGCGAACACCAGCGGAACGAAGGCTTCAATGTCAGTCTCCCCGCGCTCGGTACGCCAGCGCTTGATGAATCGACGTACGCTGTCCACGGCCCCGGTGTAGCCGTGCCCCTGGAGCTCCTCGTACAGCAGCGTCGCGTTGCGCCTGTCCCTCGGAGGTTTGCTCCGTTCCGCTTCCAGTATCTCTTTCAGCTTGCCCTCAAAAGGCCCCAGTTTGGGCTTGTGAGCCGTTTTCCGTTCATACCTGGACTCAGCTTCCCGGTCTGTGCGCAAAACCGCCTTGACCGTGTTTTTGCTCACCCCGAGCCGCTTCGCTATCTCCCGGATCGAAAACCCCTCGACCCGGTGCATGCGCCGTATCTCTCCCACTTGACTCACTTCAAGCATCTCCTTTCATGCCCCCCGTTGTCGCTGTTGTTGCGGGCCGCCTTCCGGCTCTTTTCCCGCACATCTACAACATCCGACTCGGGCAGCTTAATTAACCCTCCCTGACAACTCCCAGGGTGGGTCAATTTTCGACGCCTGCGTGGGTCAATTTTGCACGCCGTTTAACACCAATCCGGTTAAGATTTGGTT
>JBAZMN010000451.1:0-2737 GCA_041649735.1 Opitutaceae bacterium
ATCAAGGCCGCGCTCCGCTGCTAGGAAGCCTCGGGGCGCCCGGCAGTGGCGCCGGCACAGGTGAAGTAAAACGTCGCGCCGCGGCCGACCTCGGCCGTTGCCCAAATCCGGCCTCCATGCCGGTGCACGATCCGCTGCACCGTTGCGAGCCCGACTCCGGTTCCGGGAAACTCCTCGGGGGCATGCAGCCGCTGGAACGGCGTGAACAGTTTCTCCGCTTGCCGCGGATCGAATCCCGCGCCGTTGTCCCGCACGAAGAACACCGTGGCGCCATCGGCCGGCGGTTCGGCGCCGACCTCGATCCGCGCCCTCCCCGTCTTGGCCGTGTATTTCCAGGCATTGGAGAGCAGATTCTCCAGCACGACGGCAAACAGGCCGGCGTCGCACTTCGCCGGCAGTTTCTCGGCGATGACGCATTCCACGTTCCGGCCGGGATCCCCGGCCCGCAGGCGGGCGATCGCGTCCCGCGCCATCGCTGCGAGGTCGACCTCCTGGCGCCGCACCTCCTGCCGGGCGAACCTCGCCAGCTGCAGCAGGTCGTCGATCAGGCCGCCCATCTGTTGGGCGCTCTCCCGGATGCGGTCGAGATGGCCCCGCGCCTTGGTCCCGGCCGTGCCTTCGACCTCGAGGGCGAGAAATTCCGCAAAACCGTTGATCGCGCGCAGCGGCGCCCGCAGGTCGTGGGAGACGGAGTACGAAAACGCCTCCAGCTCCCGGTTCAGCGCCTCGAGTTGCTGCGTCCGCTGGGCGATGCGCTGTTCCAGCTCGGCGTACACCTGGACGTTTTCCATGGCCACCGCGGTCGTGTTGGCCAGCGCCTGCAGCAATTCCACCTCCTCCGCGGGCGCGGCGCGCTGGCGCGCCCAATATGCGCCGATGGCGCCAATCGGCGCTTTCAACCGGATGGGCACCATGACCAGGCTCTTCACGAAGGTGGGACGGTACGCGTCTGCCGGAATCCGGGGATCGGCATAGATGTCGGGGATCACGGCGGGGCGCGCGTTCAACATCGCCCAGCCGCTGATGCAGGCCGACATGGGGAACCGCTGGCCTTTCCACAACGGGCTGATCGCGTCCTCGTCCGCGTAGTGGCACCGGTCGCCGTCGCGCAGGACGAACGTCGCGCCGTCGGCCCCGGCGATTTCGCGGGCGGCGTGCCGCACGACGGCCTGGATTTCCGGCAGCGTGCGCGCGAGCGACAGGTCCTGCACCGCCGTGACCAGCCGCGCTTGGGCGCGGTTCAGGCGCTGCAAACTCTCGACGGTCGCTGGGGTCTCTGCGGCGGGAAGCGTACTCATAAGCGGCTCCACGGCGGGCCGGAAGCAGGGGTACCTGAATTACGGCTGCGGTTGAGCGCCAGGATAATCACCTGCCAACGCCGCGCAAATCGATTTCGCAGGATTTCCCGGAATTGATGATCCCGCCGCGTCGATTCCCTTTCACTGCGGATGGTGTTCGGTCCGTGGCTGGCGGCGCTGCCATCGTTCAGCCTTCAAAACGCGCCGAGTGGTGACTGCATATATAGCACCTTGATCGCAGCAGGCGTTTGAAATAGCAGGTACTTTTAATCAGGTACACATAGTGTATAGGGGATTCCCATGCTGGAGAAAAAATGGTCGGGCCGGTGAGACTCGAACTCACGACCCCTTGCACCCCATGCAAGTGCGCTACCAGGCTGCGCCACGGCCCGAACCAAGAACGGACAGCAAGACTCCTGCGCCCGGACGAGGCAAGGGTTTTCTCGGCGGAATTCTCTTTCCGGCGGAAAATCTCCGCCCACCATCCCGTCGCCCGCTTCCCTCAAACCACGATGAGGAACATGTCATCCAATAGTTGACATGCGGATCGGGTCACCGGGGAAAATCGTTCACCGGAGAGGCCCGCCCACGCACACCCTCCCCTGGACCGGCAACATGTAAACTAATAGTTGACGTGTGGATTGGGCCGGGCTCCCCTCACCCGAACCGCTTCAGGCGCGCGAGGACATCGTCGTGAAAACCCCGGAGGAGGTCGCGCACGTAGGTCTCCACGTGGAGCGAGTCGACCCGGGCCAGCAGTGTAAGGTCCATGGCAAAGGTGAGCGCGGTGGTGGCATCGGCGGCATGCGCAACATGGAAGGTGGCGTTGGCCGCGCGCCGGCCCAGCACCGCGCGGTCGTAATGCTTGCCGCCGCCGATCTGTGATTTGAACACGGCGAGCAGTTTCTGGGCGAGGCGGGGATCCGCGGAGACGTCGAGCGCCACCTTCTCCGAGTCCGGCAGCCAGTCAAGATCGCGCCAGACCTCGCAGCCGTACACCGCCTGCGGCCGCTGCGCCTTGGGCAGCGCGCGGATGGCCTCGAGGCAGCGCAGGAACACGGCGACGTGCGTGTCGTGCTTGTCGGCCGGGTTGTGCAGGTAGACGACCTCCGGCCGGCAGGCGGCGAAGATTTGCCGGAGATCGACGACCACGTCGGCCCGGCCCGGGCTTTTCACCGCGGCGCTCGGATACGCCAGCTGGATCTGGATGCTGTAACCGCCCAGCCGCGCCGCCCGGCGCTGCTCCCGGTGGCGGACATCCTGCATCTCTTCATTATTGATCCGCGCATAGCGGCCGGTACGCGGGCTGCCGCCGCCGTTGGTCACGACCACGCCGGAGAACCACCGGTCGTCGCGCCGCTGGCAGGCGGCGATGCCGTGGTAGGCCATGATCTCGATGTCGTCCTGGTGGGCGGCAACGCACAGATGCGTGGTGCGGG